>NZ_JAXHDC010000003.1:0-214446 GCF_037072045.1 Oceanobacillus sp. MO10714A
CAAGCATATTATATCAATATCGCCCACGATAAACAATCGTAGGACAGAGGGTCAGGCAACTGCGCCAGTTGGTGAGCGGGACATCGGGGTCAGAGCAAGTGTCCCAGTTGGGACATTAGGGTCAGTGTACCTGTCCCATTTTTTCACAATTCGTTCCATTCCATTTCAAATAGAGGGCAATGATTTCAGGGAGGATTTCTATTTATTAGTTAAAATTCAGATTATTGGGGATTCAAACGGGAGGCAGTTCCAATTTTATATGATGGTAGTGCATTCGGGAAGATGGAGTTGTCAGAGCACTTTCTAGCGGCTGAATGTTATTGCAGGGCGGAGAGCGGGTGGATCAGTCCTTTTATAGCGAACGAACACGGCAAATGGAAGATAGAATGGCCTTCACTGTAAATGGTAGTTGTTCTAAGGCACAAGGTTTCCTTCACGACGAATTATCTCTTCTAGAAACATAGGAGCCCGCCCTTCCTCTATAAAATCTAACCTGGGACAATGCCTCTGACCCCTCTGTCCCACCAAACTGGAACAATGCCTCCGACCCCAATGTCCCACCAAGCTGGGACAAGTGCTCTGACCCCGATGTCCCGATTAAATAGTGATTGTTTTGGGGTGGGCGATTGTTTGGTATTTCTCCAGTTCGGTTGTGGATATGAGGATTTCTGGATAGTTTTGCATGAATTTCATTTCTTCAATCGTTTGGACGGTACCGACAATCGGCTGGATGCCCATTCGTTTAAGAACAGCGAGATCGAGCTGTTGAACCGTTTGAAAATCGAACTTAAGCATATAATAAGATGCCATGAGTTCTTTCAGTAAGAAGAAATCATGAATTCCTGGATTTTCCCTAAGAAAGCCGAGTTTGATCTGCTTCGATAATATGCGCAGTCTAGCGAGTGAATGATGATTTTCCGAAATAATGAAAACATCTTCCATTGCTTGGTGCTGGCGGATGATATCATACACATTCTCCTCCAGACCGTAATAGAAACCGCTCTGTTTAATTTCGATGGCAGTTTTTATTTTGCCTTTTGTTAAATGGATGACTTCTGCGAGGGTGGGAATTCGTTCGTCATGATTGATCGGGAAAGCAAGCAATTCCGCATAGGTGAATTGATTGATTTCACCACGACCGCTCGTTACACGGTCGATGGTCGTATCACGCATGACGACGGGGATACCATCTTTCGTCAGATGCACCTCAAATTTTGTATGGGTAAAGTTCAAATCGATTGCTGCCTGAAAAGAAGACAATGTATTCTCGGGAAATTTTATTGGATAACCGCGCTCCGCAACAGCCTGTATTTTCATTAAATTCTCCTCTCGATTGGGCTACATATCGATTCTATGCATCATTACTTTTGATTATACCCAGGGAATGTTAATTTTGGATGAATTGGAGAATAAATGTTTGTAAATGGAGAAGAAAAACGGTATAAAATAAAAGGAGATTCTAGTAGAGGAGGAAGTGACGGTGTGGGATAGTAAAGTTACTTCATGGAAAAGTTATATTTTCCTGATTGCGAGCATCGTAACAAGTTTGTCCATGATCTTGCTTGGTCCGGTTGCGCAATCTACGAGTGAAACGGTGACAGATATCATCGCAGTTTTTATTATTGTTGGACTAATCGTGTCTATTGTGATGAGCATTGTTACGTTTGTCTCGAAGCGGGAAAAGAAATTGATTCCTAGTATAGCGCTCATTATCACGTTACTTAATATTGGTGTAATTATATATCTTGCGTGGTCTTAGGTGAATTTTGCATAGTGATTAGAGGGTATGCGGTCTAGTATAGATGCATACCCTCTATTTTTCATCAAAAAATTTGGTTAATAAGAATTCGATCGATTCATATCATGTTTCCGATGTGGCGGTCTTTTATACTTCTATCCGGTTTTTATAAAAGCTGCTTGGGAACCGCAAAGAGAGAGCCCTACTTTCAATTAGCCAAATATCGTCCAGAGCTTGTTGAATATACTCGATACGATGTTTGTCACTTTTCCAAGAATATCACGTAAGGAAAATCCAGGTTTTTCTGGTTTTCCAGGTTTATTCGGCTTTCCTTTTTCAGGCTGTTTTTCTACGGTCACGTATTCAATTGTTTCATGTCCTCCTAAGTCAACTACTTTAATTTCAAATACATTTTCCCCTTCATCTAATGCTCGTTCGAATTCTAGTTTTTCATTAAATTTATTACTTCCGTATGGTTGAGAGAGTTCATTATTATATACATGGTCACCATTAATGAATACATCCATCTGGTCGAATTCATCTTTAATATGTGTTTTTAATATAACCGTGTCATCCTTTGTCTTTTTCTTTGCATTCACTTTTAAACTTGCAGGTGTTGAATCGACAAAGTATCTACGACTGAATTCGGCCTCGTTTCCAGCGTTATCCACTGCTTTAATCTTGTTCAAGTAATAACCATCTTTTTTATATTCCACTGTAAATGTAAAGTGATAACGATCTTTCTCCTCATCAAAAATGAGCTCGGCCTCTTTCCCATCAACCGTTACCTCACGTATTCCCGATTCATCTGTTACGAATCCTGTGACTTCTACTACTTTAGATGTTTCCACGCCAAAAACTTCCGGTGTAGTTACACGTAAATCTGGAGGTGTCGTGTCTTTTTCCACGTGCTGAGCTTCTTCCTCCGCTTTGTTCCCCGCATAGTCAACTGCTACTACTGTAACGACCTGATTGTCGAAATCAACTGCTTCACTAAACCGATGCTCGCTTTCGCCATTTACATATGGCTCTTCTAATACGGATTCACCGTCCACAAGCACATCCCAATAAGCAATACCACTTCCGTCCATATCATCCATTTCGACTGTAACTAAATTTTCATCTTGGTCCATTTTTGCATCGACTTCAGGTTCTGTTATATCGAGAATGACTGGTACTGTCAGTGTTTGTGCTTCGGCATCTGGATAATCAATTGCTGCTTCTACTTGTAAGTAGTACTGACCTTCTGAAGCTAGCTTACCATTCACTTTACCGTCCCATCCCCAAGTACTTGACAAACTATAGTGTGGGGAGCTTCCGTTATCATAATAATTTTTTCGCAGGTCCGATTCCTTTCTGATCGTGCGAATTACTTCCTGATCTTCATCAAGCACTTGAAAGCTAGCTTCTTTGGCATTACGTAAGAGAGAAAGCATCAGGAAAGAATCGTCCTGAATACCGTCGCCATTTGGTGAAAATGCTATTTTTTCCGGATCAATATCTCCTGTGGCTAAATCTTCTCCTAAAAATTCATAGTTTCCATCTCCGTCGCTAGTTACGACTCCTGTTACGCCATAATAGGAGGATTCATCCCATAACGGTTCATCAAATATTGGTGCATCTTGCCAGTCGCCTTTAAAACCAACATATGGAACAGTTAAATTTGGATTTGTATCGGACGGATCAGTTAGCGTAACAAATCCTTCCAGCCAATATCCGTTTGTATAAATCTCTTGCAAATCAGCATCCACCGAACTCATATCAATTGATACCGTGATGGATGTTCTACCTTGTGCCGGCACTTGAACCATTCCCACCTGTTCTCCATTGACTGTTGCCAATGCTCCAAGATCAAGTGCTCCAAATAAATTCGGTGCCGTAACAAACATATCACCGGCGTCAACTGGAGTATCCGTTTGGACGTTTACACTCGCTTCATATGTTACAGCCTCGTCTGTATAATTTTCTGCTATCAGTTCAAATGTTACCTTATCTTCTGTAAAATCTTTTAATGCTACTTTTGCTTCGTTTGTTTTTGCTTCCGTCACTACTACTGGAGTAGAAAGAGCTGCATGTAATTGCATCATTCCCGCACCTTGTCGACGCGGTGAAACGGGGGCATCATCAAACTCAATTTGCGTTGCTGTGTTCATTAAAATATTTTTAGCAAAATTAACACGATCCGCATTGTCATAACCAAATTCATTATCCACTCGATCTAATACAAGAGCTCCACCACCAGCTACATGTGGAGCAGCCATAGAAGTTCCGCTCATTAAACCATATTGATTGTCGTTCAATGTAGATAATATTTGCCCGCCCGGAGCTGTGATTTCTGGTTTGAAATCAAGATTCGGTGTTAGCCCCCACGAACTAAAATCACTCATTTTGCCTGCATCTGGATTATCAATTGTTGTTTTTTCACCGTTAAAGGCAATAGTGACTGCTTGTCCAGCCTGTGCTGCTTCGGCAAGGAGATCTCCGTGACTCTTTAGCATAAAGAGTTGTGGTATTGTAATTTCTGGATCTGTTTGCATATTTACAATACCATCTGTATTGTTATAAATGATTACACCGGCTGCACCGCTATTTTGAGCATTTAATGCTTTTTCCGTAAATGGATTACCTCCACGTTGGATGAGTGCATACTTTCCGTCCACATCTTTACCTTCAAAGTCTTCTGGATAACCGAGTCCTGCTGCAACGATTTCAAATTCTTTTTGATCGATAGTGTTAGGATGGGTGCTTCCCGCTGATAAAAATGCTGCTTCTCCTATTTCTCCATCAATGGAATACTCTAAGCCATCAACATCCATAAACGTATTCTCAAAAGATGCGACTTGGAGGGAATCAGTCGAAACACCAGGTGATCCAGCCACCCCATAATCTGGGTTAGATGCATATGGGTAGAAATAGCCGTCACCGAAAAGTGCTGAGTTTCCTGCAGATATCGACATCAGTACACCGTTATTTACGGCACGAGTTACAGCTTGTTGTTCTGGTGAGTCTTCACTGACAAAGCCTGCAGCGCTCCCTAAGCTCATGTTTAGTACGTCTACACCTAGTTTGATTGCGTCATCAATTGCTTTAATATAAATATCGCCAAATGTTGATTGCATATCTGGATCATTTCCAAAAACTTTTAATGCTAAAAGCTGTGCTTCAGGTGCAATCCCTAAAATACCACCGTCTGTTTCTTCCCCATTAGCCCCAACTGTTCCTGCAACATGCATACCATGATAGTTAGCAGTTGCATGTTTTTCCCTAATTTCATCATTTTCATCCATATAGTTATAGCCATAAGGTATTTTGTCTGTATAATATTGACCTGGCAAATTCTCCGATTCTATCTTTTTGTTAACGAAATTTTCCGTCAGTTTACCAGTTTCATTATCTGTAAGTATCATGTCGTCGTGGGTTGGATCAATCCCGGTATCGATAATTCCAACAACCATCCCTTCCCCTTTGACACCGTAGTCTCGCCAAGCTTGCTGCGCTTCGACCAGTTCTTTACTGTAAACCATATCAGGCTTCACTTCTGGACGCTCGTATTCATTTACCATGTGTACTGTTTTAACGTTTGGAAGTTCAGCTATTTTTTCAATATCTGCATACTTTACCTCCAGACTAAATCCATTTACAACTGTTGTAAATTCCTGGAGTTCTGTGACTTCAATCTTTTCCGCTTTAATACTATCTTTTACTTCTTTTTGTTGCGTAATTACTGCTTTTTCTAATTTATCTTTTTCTGGTTCTGTTAAATTTTCATATTTCATCCCGCGCGTTGTCGCTATTTCAATCGGTGCTTTATCATCAAGCTCTATAATGACACGCACATCTTTATTGGGATCCACCGTATCTTTAATTGATTCAGATTGCTCCGCTGTAATTTCAGTTTTCTGGTTTAATTGTCCTGGCAACTCCTTCACCATTGCATTTACATATGAAACGTTGCTAAAAACTAATAAAGTTACAGCAATTAAAACAGATAATCTTTTCCCCATTTTTCTCCCCCTATGAATTAAAATTTAAGCGTCTAAATTGTAACAACACTCTCCATTTATTCCTATTCTTCATCCCCCTTCGCACACATCAAAAAATTCTGATAAAACAATTTTATAAAATTACAAAATTCTACACTAGTGTACAAAGTAATAGTAGGAAAGTTTCTTAAATTCTGCTTTACAGGTAAATAGTAGGCCATCGGGGAATCAGAATAAATGTCAAAGTTCGGTGGAGGGGGACAGGGGTCAGAGCAATTGTCCCATAAAAAAAGGGGACAGTCAGATGCTGTCCCTGCTATCCCGCTTTCTATGGATTTTCCATTTAAGTTTACGCAGATAATCAATAACTGGTCGTTTTCCTCCGAGTACAATACCGGCAAGTTCAGAAATTATATGGAGGAAAAATAGAACGAAAATACTTACGACAAGAGAGAACTTTGTACTAACAGTTGAAAAGAGAATTGCTAGTCCACCGAAAACAGCTCCAAATACATACATGATGAGTACTGTTTGTCGATGACTGTAGCCTGCCCTAATCATCTGATAGTGGATATGTTTATTATCGGCTGTCATAATACTTTTCTTGTTATATGCCCTTCGAACAATGGCAACTAATGTATCAAAAATTGGAATTGCCAGTACGATAATTGGTACAACAAAACTAAAGAAAGCAATGTTTTTAAATAAGCCGAGCATTGATATTGCTGCAACCATGTATCCGAGGAAGTTCGAGCCCGTATCTCCCATATAAATTTTAGCCGGATAAAAATTATGATAAAGAAACCCGAGATTCGATCCAATAATGACAATGCTTAAAGATGCAGCAATAAGTTGGCCATCAATAATTGCCATAATGAAAATACTAACCAAAGCAATTGTTGTAACACCCGTAGCTAGTCCATCTAATCCATCAATTAGATTTATTGCGTTGGTTACTCCAACAACCCAAAGGACGGTAATAAGCACACTAAAAAATCCGAGGTCAATCATGCCAATAAAGGGTATGGTAATCCGTTCAATAATCAGCCCCGATGATACTAAAAAAGATGCAGCAACGAGCTGGCCTGTTAGTTTTGCAATCGGTTTAATATCAAAACGGTCATCCAGGGCACCTGTAATGACAATTACCAAAGCACCGAAAAATATTTCTGGCATATGTTCATGTCGTGGAAATAAATATAAGCCTCCTAGTAAAGCCCCTAAGAAGATCGCAAGTCCACCTAGCCGAGGCGTAACTTTCTTGTGTATTTTGCGGTCATTCGGAAAGTCAACCGCACCAACCCAAATGGAAAATCGCTTTATTGGATAGGTTAAAACAAAAGATGAAACTAAAGCTATCGTAAAAGCAATAGCTAGATCGACAAAGTTAAACATAATATTCTCCTAATTAACATATTCAACAAACAATTTACACGTATCGATTAAATTATAACGAAAGAAAGGTTGATTGGGCAAATTTAACCGTGAGGATACCGGGACATGGGGACGGAGGCGTTGTCCCGATTTGGAGTGGGACATGGGGTCAGAGGCTCTTGTGCCGGTATATCACCCAGTTCAATTGAATTTTGAATAATTTGGGGACTATTATTGGGGCAATCGCTTTGTTAGAATAAGGATGGGAGACAACGATTCATAAAAATAGGGGGATTTCTATGGGACTGTATATTTTTGTAATAGCAGCCGCTATTGCAGTATTTGGTATTTTAATGATGTATAAGAAAAATGTAGAACGACTCAAGGAAAATCCGAGTCAAGTTGCTGAAGTACATAAAAATTTCTTCATTAGTACGGCACTCATTGAAGCATTACCGATTGTTTTACTTATCCTAGGATTCGTCAATGTCGAACCGGTGCCGGTGGATCAGATTTATCTACCTGTTATTATTGTTATTATGCTAATTGCGTTCTCGGTCTTCTTTGTCTTCTTGCAGCGAGCTGTAGGTACTGATGAGGACAGCAAGCAGGTTGTAACTAGCTTTTCGATGATTGCGATCATGATGTCGAATGCCATTCCTATTATTGCGCTTGTGTTTTTATTTTTGTCGGTGCAAGGATAATGTGTGGAATAGATGGCTACATAAGGAGACACTCGTTCCGATGAGTGTCTTTTTTGTTCTGTGCGGGACAGATGCCCTGACCCCAGTGTCCCACTGAAGTTTGGGACAACAGCACTGACCCCAAAAAGGCATCTCCCCTAGGACAGTGCCTCTGACCCCAATGTCCCGCTCAAACTGGGACAGTTGCTCTGACCCTGTGTCCCGGTGTATGATTTGGGTAGGTGTTTTTTTGATGGGGGTTGGTTTTGTGGTTGGTTCGGGTGATCGGGATAGTGTTGTGAAGGTTTGTATGATTGCTGGGAAGATTATGTTGATGAGCGGGGCGGAGACGCATCGCGTGGAGGATACGATGAATCGGATGGCGCATGCCTTTGGCGTCGAGAGTGCGCAGAGTCATGCTACACCTACTGGGATTAATTTCTCAGCTGGGATGACCGAAGTGAATAACTTTGTGCGGATTTTAAAGCGCCCGACTGATTTGCATAAAATAGCCGAAGTGAATAGTATTTCCCGGAAAATCATCGCCGGGGAATTAAGCCCGGAAAAGGCATACCGCAAACTGCTAAAAATTGAAGCGGCCCCTCCTGTTTATACGGTTTGGCTGCAGATTATAATTGCTGCGCTCGTGAGCGGCTGTTTTGTCATAATGTTTCAGGGGACCTGGACTGATTTCCTTCCAGCCTGTATTGCCGGTGGGCTTGGCTTTGCGGTAATGGCTGGGATGGACCGTCTTCTTGAAATCCGTTATTTGGCGGAGTTCTTCGGTGCTTTCGTCATTGGAATCAGTTCTTATCTGTTGATTCATTATGGATTTGCTTTGGAACTCGATAAAGTGATTATTGGAGCAGTGATGCCGCTCGTTCCTGGGCTCCATATTACGAATGCCATTCGCGATATGGTAGCGGGACATCTGCTTTCTGGAATATCTAAAGGTGTCGAAGCGACATTGACCGCGTTCTCGATCGGTGCTGGTGTGTCGCTGCTATTCGCTTTTGTCTAGGAGGGGGTTCTTTTGACGATACTTGCACAACTTATTACAAGCTTCATTGCATCAAGCGGATTCGGAATTTTATTCAGCGCCCCGAAAAGAGCCCTCATTCAATGCGGATTCGTTGGGATGTCCGGCTGGATGCTTTATTATTTTCTGACACCAGCGGTTATGAATAATGTTCCAGCGACGATTTTTGCAGCGATGCTTGTATCGGTGCTCAGTTATTTCTGTGCCCGCCTGTTTAAAGTGCCGATTATCATTTTCAATATTTCCGGAATCATCCCGCTCGTGCCAGGTGGGCTTGCATATAATGCGATGCGTCATTTTGTCGAAAATGATTATACGACAGCAATTGAGCTATCGGTTGAGGTTGCATTGCTTGCTGGTGGAATTGCGATTGGATTAATGTTTTCAGAGGTCATCCGGCAAGTTGTCGTGAAACTGTCGGTTCATAAATAAGATAAATAACTTCAGCTTGAAACAGTACACACTTCTGAATATTTTTTCTTTTAAACAATTCACTGACTTTCAGTTCGTATCTATTGCTAAATTTCTAAACTCCATTACAATAAAATAAAACTTCATTCTGCGGGGTTTACTTTTTAACCTAACGGAATGTTTAATAAAATAATCGAGCCGTTACTGGAAGGGCGGATCTCCCACTTTAAAGTTTGAAGTAGGAGTCTTACAGCCAGTTACACTGCGATAATTTTTATTCCAATAAAGTGAGGGAAGTTTGATGAGTGAACAAATAAAGCCAAAAGTTTTAATTACAATATTTGGAGCAACAGGTGACTTAGCTAAACGTAAGCTATACCCTTCCATATACCGCCTTTTGCGGAATAATACGATTAGTAAAGATTTTGCCGTAATTGGACTTGCACGTAGAGGATGGTCCAATGAGGTGTTCCGCGATAATGTAAAGGAATCGGTTGAACAAGCATTTGGTGAGTGCGAGGAGTTGGATGATTTCGCGTCACATTTCCACTATCAATCCTTTGATGTGACGGATAAGACAGCTTACGACCGCATGAAAGAATTAGTGGAACAGCTTGAATCACAATACGACACAGAAGGAAATCGGTTATTCTATTTGGCTATGGCGCCGGAATTTTTCGGACAGATTGCAAATAGCCTGCAGGAATACGGCTTGAAAGAAACGCCGGGCTGGACACGCTTGATTATTGAAAAGCCGTTCGGTCATGATTTGGATTCGGCAAAAGAGTTGAATAACCAAATTCGGGCAGCGTTTGATGAGGAGCAAATCTATCGGATTGACCATTATCTTGGAAAACAGATGGTACAAAACATTGAAGTTATCCGGTTTGCGAATGGAATTTTTGAACACTTGTGGAACAACCGATTTATTTCCAATATCCAAATTACGTCGAGTGAAACGCTCGGGGTGGAGGACAGGTCGCGCTATTACGATGATTCAGGGGCGATCCGGGATATGGTGCAGAACCATATGCTGCAAATGGTTGCGCTGCTTGCGATGGAACCGCCGATCAGTCTGACAACGGATGAAGTTCGTTCGGAGAAAATTAAAGTAATGCGTGCGCTTCGGGAACTTGACTTAGATCAGGTTCATGAGTATTATGTCCGCGGGCAGTATGGACACGGTGTTGTAAATGATAAAGAGGTCGCTGGTTATCGAAAAGAATCGGAGGATCTCATCTTTTCCAATACAGAGACGTTCGTGGCTGGGAAAATTTTAATCGATAATTACCGCTGGGCTGGGGTTCCGTTCTATATTCGAACTGGAAAACGAATGCCAGAAAAGCGGACGAAGATTGTCATTGAATTTAAAGATATCCCGATGAACCTGTATTTTAAGAGTGAGCGGGAACATCATCCGAACTTGCTTGTCATTAATATTCAGCCGGATGAAGGAATCGCCCTTTATCTGAATGCGAAAAAATCTGGTTCTGAGGCACTTGCGGAGCCGATTGAGCTTAGTTATAAACAAGGCGCGATGCCAGCAATAAACACGCCAGAAGCGTATGAAAAACTTCTATATGATTGCATGATTGGTGACGCGACAAACTTTACACATTGGGATGAAGTTGCGTTGTCCTGGCAATACATCGACCCGATCTTAAAAGTTTGGGAAGATGAACAGCCGAACTTCCCGAACTATGAATCCGGCTCGATGGGACCGAAAAAATCAGACGAACTCCTCAACCAAGACGGCAACCACTGGTGGGAAGTTTAGCTGGGACACGGGGTCAGAGACCTTGTCCCAGATTTAGCGGGACACGGGGTTGGAGCGGGACGCGGGGTCAGAGCTCCTGTCCCAGATTTAGCGAGACGCGGGGTCAGAGCTTTTGTCCCGCAACTATAAAAATGGGTCATTCAAGATGATTTCTTGAATGACCCATTTTTTTATTATATATGCGATGACGATGGGACTCTTATTAAGTGGGACAATTACACTGACCCCAATGTCCCGCCATCTGCGTTCTATCTGGGACAGTTGCTCTGACCCCATGTCCCGCCGCGCTCATTATCTCTGGCGGGTGTCGTCTCTGTCGAGTTCTTTTTCTCTTTCTGTGTCGTCTCTTTCGATTATGTCTTCGTTGTCGTTGTTGTCGCCATTGTCGCCATTATTACCATTGGTTCCGTCGTCGATGTTACCTTGGTTGTCATCATTTTGGTCACGTGGTGTTTCGTCAATTGGTTCGTTATCATTATTGTCATTGTTGTCGTTATTTGTCGCACACCCTGTGATCAATGTAAGTGCTAATGCAAGTGAACCAATACGGAGAAGCCATTTATTCATCATCTGTGTATGCCTCCTTTTCCTTAAAGTAGTTGCTCGAATTTAGCATAACCACTTTACCCGAAAGTCATACATTATACACATAAAAGACGATATCGCTCCTCCTAACACACTCCCTACTGAATCGCAAATGTAATCTCCGCTTCACAAGCTAGCTCACCATCAACGGTTGCCCGGCCTTTCCCTTTCCCGATCGGCCCTTTCATCCGTGTAATTTCCACTTCAAGTCGCAGTTGGTCTCCTGGTTTTACTTGACGTTTAAAACGACATTTATCCAGTCCTGCGAGGAAGCCGATTTTCCCTTTATTCTCTTCCTTATTCAGCACTGCAATTGCACCAACTTGGGCCATTGCCTCAACAATCAGCACGCCTGGCATGACCGGATATTCGGGAAAATGTCCTTGGAAAAACGGTTCATTGATTGTTACATTTTTAATGCCTACCACGCGTTTCGCTTCGTCCATCTCTACAATTTTATCGACTAATAAAAATGGATAACGGTGCGGGATAATTGCTTTAATTTCTTCCGTATTCATGTTTTAATCTCCTCTTTTCACCATGATAAAGCAGGGATATTTAAAATGATGCTTCCATATCCTTTTGCTTGCTAGTTTTGATTATATCAAGTTTGCATGTTTGACTCCAATCGAAAACGGAAAAAGAAAGGCAAGTGCATTTCTCAAAAATCAACCTTAGAAGTAGTTAGGAGGAAAACAAAATGCTCTGGTCAATTATTGTTCTATTGCTCGTATTATGGCTATTAGGCTTTTCATTTGATGTTGGCGGCGGTCTTGTCCACATACTTTTAGTTATCGCCTTAATCGTGCTTATTTTCCGTTTAATAACTGGAGGACGGGTCGATTAACTTTTAATTAAAAATTGCAGCCTAACGAAAGCTAATACACTCACAAAAAGGACATAGGATTTCCACCTATGTCCTTTATCATTTACCACAATATAACTTGTACGTGTGGCTCTTATACGAGAAGAAGTGCCACTTTATTCTTTTGTAACGATGTCGATGATATGTTGCCAGGTTTCCACCTTAAGTGCGTCTGTCGGGGTTCCGTCGCCAATGATTCCGTAACCGATCATAAGCCCTGCTACAAGGGCAAATACGGCGAGAATCGCAACAATAATAATGCGCAGCCAAATCGGGAAAATCCGTACTCTCGATTGCTTGTCCCGCTGTTCACTTCGCCTTTGCTGCTCTTTTGTTTCAGGACTTTTTGCCTTCGATTGTTTTTTCTCGGCGGCAAGTTCCGCTTTTTTTGCACGTTTATTTAGCTTTTTATCCTCTGCTTCGCTGGATTTTTCTTGTTTCTTTCCTATTCCAGCTAGTCTTAATTGCTTTGTTGACATCGTTTGTTCTCCTTAATCTTAACTTCTCAGTTGATTGATGAGTCCCATCATCTGATCGGTCGTTGAAATCGTCCGGGAATTAAACTGGTAGGCACGCTGAGCCACCATTAATTCTGACATCTGAGTTGCCAAATCAACATTCGCCTGCTCCAACATCCCACTTTCAACTAATAAATTGGTAACTCCAATTTGCTCCACAACTTCATCCATCACATAGCCCAACTCACCAGCATCAGGCAGACGGAAAAGATTGCCACCAGCTGCTTCCAGTAAATGTGGCCGCGTAATTTCGACAATGCCAATTGCACCAACTACCTGCAGCTCACCATTCCGTTCAACGACGATTTGCCCATTATCGCGAACCTCGATTCCCTCGAAGCCACTTGCAATTATAATTCGCTCACCATTTTGCCCAAGGACGGGTTCGCCATCGCCATTTGTCAGCATCACTGCATCCGCCCCTGCACTCGTCGGCTGTAAATAAAAACTTCCATCGCGTGTGTAATTCGTCTCGAGTGCTCCCGGTTCCCCCGTTTGAATCTGGAAAAAATGCCTTTCATTGCGAAGGGCAAGATCGAGTGCCCGGTTTGTCGTCTGTAGAGATCCGATAGAAAAATCATTATTAATTGCTCCAAGCTTTGCTCCAGACCCAACACGAATTCCTTCTGGCGTTAGTCGATTCACCGCATTTTCCGGGGTGTTTAGATTATTGATTTGCTGGGTTAAAAGGGAGGAAAATTCCGAGTTTCGTGTTTTATAGCCAGGTGTTTGGCTGTTCGCCATATTATGTCCAATCAAGTCCAATTTCTGTTGCAGCTGATTCATCGTCACAGCTGCCTGAATCATCGTCCGTGACATCTATAAACCTCCAATCTAAATCTTGTTTAACCGAGGCGGCCGATATCTGACACTGCTTTTCCTAAACTTTCATCATAAGCCCGTAACACGCGCTGATTCAGTTCAAACATCCGGTAAGCATTCAACTGGTCTGTCATCGTCGCCTGCGCGTCCACATTCGACTGCTCTAGAAAGCCTTGCAAAACAGTAAATTCAGCATCAGCCGGTACCGCAATTGATTCGCCGTCGTACAGGTTATCGCCTTCTTTTGTTAGTTCATTCACATCGTTTACGTAGGCTAGTCCTAGCGGAATCGTTTCCGTATCGGTCTGAAGCATTCCCGTATCCGTCACGGTAAAATCTCTGCCACCTGTCTCAATCGGTGTACCAGCGTTATTTAACACGTAATAGCCCTGATTCGTCACAAGAAAGCCGTTCCCGTCAATGGTGAAATTTCCGTTGCGAGTGAGGCGTTCTTCCCCTGCTTCATTTTGTACACGGAAAAAGATGCCACCTGTCTCGTCCGGTACTGCATCTTGCGTTATAGCAAGATCTGTTCCGATATTCGTCTCGCGGATGCCGCCCTGCGCAAAATTAGGCACGAATTCCTGGACATAGACTCCGGTATTAAGCGAACCGATTGTCTCACTTATTGGGAGATGCACGTTCCGATTCACCGGTAACTGTTTCTTCCCTTGGGCTTGAATCAGCATTTCAGGAAATGACCGGATTGTTGCTTGATCCGCCTTGTATCCTGGTGTATTTATATTTGCCAGATTATTCCCTAATGCTTCCTGATGACGCTGCTGGGTCATCATGCCACTTGCAGCAGTGTAGAATCCTCGTAACACGCGATTTCCTCCTTTTTAGCGTTCAGGATATTTTGAAAAATTATTGAATTACTAATAAAAATCTGTGGATTATGAACTGAAAGTTGCTAGCAATAACCTTTTCCGTACTGCACCTAGCACAAACAAGATGAATTCTCTTCTTAAGTAAGCTTCTTGCGACTTTGCAACGAATGTTTCTCTACCGTGAAAAAACTACCTCGGAAGAACCGCTTCCCGTCCTGGGAGACACAGTTTCTACGTTGCGTTGCCGCGACTACTGCTATGTGCTGGTACAAACGCTCTTCGGTGGGACAAGTAAAAGCAGTCCCAAGCCCGCGAAACGATTCGCCCAACTTACTGTAAGGGTCGCTTAGCACCTTTCAATCTTATCCAATCTTTTTACCTTCGATCTTATCAATGTTTTCAAGCATGATTCCGGTTCCTTTAGCAACACAGCTCATTGACTCTTCCGCCACAAATACAGGCACCTTCAGCTCTTCAGCAAGCAATTGGTCCATACCGTGGATGAGCGCCCCTCCGCCAGTGAGAATGACACCACGGTCGATGATGTCAGCAGATAGTTCCGGTGGAGTCTGCTCAAGAACCATTTTCGCAGCTTGTACAATTACATAAACATATTCACGAAGCGCTTCTTCAATCTCCTTGGAGTTTACCGTTATTGTTTGCGGAAGGCCACTCACCATGTCTCGACCACGAATCTCAAGGGATTCATCGCGTGAACCTTCAAAAACGGTTGCGACATTGATTTTAATTTCTTCGGCAGTCCGTTCACCGATTAGGAGCTTATATTTTTTCTTAATATACTGTAGAATTTCTGCATCAAAATTATCCCCTGCCATTTTAATGGACTCAGAGGTTACAATGCCACCCATAGAAAGAACGGCTACATCTGTCGTTCCTCCACCGATATCGACAACCATGTTTCCACTCGGCTGGTAAATTTCCATCCCAGCACCGATTGCTGCGACCTTGGGCTCTTCTTCCAGATACACTTTCTTTCCGCCTGACTTTTCCGCCGCTTCTTTAATCGCTTTCTGCTCGACTTTGGTAATGTTCGTCGGGCAGCAAATGAGCATGCGCGGTTTTGTAAACAGGCCTTTAACATTGATTTTATTAATAAAATGCTTTAACATCGCTTCAGTCACATCAAAATCAGCAATTACCCCATCTTTCAACGGGCGGATTGCTTCTATATTTCCAGGTGTCCGACCAACCATGCGACGGGCTTCTTCTCCGACTTCCAGTACTCTTCCAGTATTTCGGTCCATCGCTACTACAGCTGGTTCATTCAACACAATTCCTTTTCCTTTTACATGAATCAAAACGTTGGCGGTTCCAAGGTCTATTCCAATATCTCTAGAAAACATTCTATCTAGGTCCTCCCAAATTAACTTGTCTTACATCGTGATTTAGACACAATGCTACTATTAACATATTTTATCACAGTTTGTCACATTTAACTTCTTTTATTGATAATTATTTTATGAAATTTTTGTTGTGCTTGACGGCAGATAGGGATGCGGGTTCATTCTGGGAAGTTCTGTAAAAAAATGGGCTACTAATCCCGGGAGGCGACTAGTAGCTTGGGGGTATTAATTCCGGGAGGGGTTTACCTTCAGGCGGCCTTCATTTTTATATTTCTGTCTCGTTGCTTCCCCGCCACGCAGGTGTCTGATTGCTTTATGATATTCCAGCACTTCTTTCACCTGTCCGGCAAGTTCGGGATTGATCTCAGGTAAACGTTCAGTTAAATCTTTATGGACAGTACTTTTGGAGACCCCGAATTCTTTGGCAATTTTCCGGACTGTCTTTCTCGTTTCAATCACATGCTGTCCAATACGGATTGCTCTTTCTTTGATGTAATCATGCACACCGTTCGCCTCCTAAGTTGATCGTTCTGAGGTGTCATCTCTTATCTCTTCAACCGGGGCTCATTATTTAATGCTGTCAACTGAACCGAAAAGTGAGTCTATGTAATTTGCATCATTGCGGGAACGGAAAAAGTCACTACTATGCTCCTTCACCTCAGCACTAAAATCTTGGTTGGTTTGTAACATTTTATTACAAGCACCAACCGAATATGAATAAATCTTTTTGGGACAAGGGGTCAGAGCATTTGTCCCAGTTTTTGAGACGGCTTGTGGGACAGTGGGGTCAGAGGCGATGTCCCACCACGCAAAAACACCTTGGTCTGAAATGCCAAGGTGTTTGCTTGTGTGTTTATTCTTCTGTGTCGTCTTCCGTTTCTTCTGGTTGTTCATCTTCAACTTCCAAGTCAGCGTCGGATTCATCTAGTTCAGCATCAGCGTCTTCATCCTGTTCATCCGCTTCCTCTGGCTGCTCGACTGCATCCGTTTCTTCTGTTGGTTCTGTTTCTTCCGCTTCTTCTGTTACACCTTCTGATTCGTCCGCATCCTCCGCTACATCCTCAGTTGATTCAGCTGAGTCCATGAGTTCATCAATGCTTGCAAGCGGTTGGTTCAGCAATGCTTCCGGGTTCACAGGTGTATCACCTTTTCGGACTTCGAAGTGAACATGGTTGCCATGCTCTGTTCCGAATTTATTTTTCCCGGCTGTACCAATTGCTTCTTCTTGTTTTACATTTGCATCTGCTTCAACCTTCACATCGCCAAGACTCGCATAATAGGTTTTCACATCGTCACCATGATCGATTACGACAACATTCCCTAAAAGCGGGTCCTCTTTCACTTCAGCGACTGTACCACTTAACGCAGCGACTACTTCAAAGCCTTCCCCATCTTCTGTTGTAATATCAATACCTGTGCTTTGATAATAACGATTGTTGTAATGGATTAGGGCATTTACCTTCTCTGATTCGTCTGCGTTATAGTCAAAAAATTTCGTTACAATCTGCGCTTCTTCACTGTTTTCGATCGGTAATTGTACGACTTCTTGTTGTTCCATGACAGGCTCTGCTTCCTCTTCATTTAGAACCGGGGAATACTCTTCGGACTGTTCCCGCTCCTCGACAATTTCCTGATCGTCTCCATTATTTTGGTACCAGACAACTGCTGAGATTAATAGAGCTGCTAGAACCAAATAAAGACTAGGGAAGAACCACTTTTTACGGAAAATGCGTGTCCAACTTTTTTTTGGACCGAATTTGTTTTCCTCATTCATCTTCATCACCTCAACAACCATTCTGTTCAGAAAATAGAAAATCTATACATCTGCAAGGAAATATTTTTCATAAACATGTATTATTTTGGTTGTTAAGGGGAAATTAAGCTGTTACTTGCCAATATTATCAGTAATCAAGGAAAAACCCCCGTCTATTTCGAGACGAGGGTCGGAGCTGCTTCATCAAGCGTACTTATATCTATTCCCTGATAGTAATGCTTCACGATATCTTCATAGTTCTTTCCTTCCTTCGCCATACTATCCGCACCGTACTGACTCATGCCGATGCCGTGACCATTTCCTTTCGTCGTGAAAATATAATGATCATTTGCTTGTTTAACAGAGAAATCCGTGGAACGGAGCTCAAGCTTATCGCGGATTTCCCTTCCTGTGAATGTGTTTTCATCCATTGTAAATTGACTGACGCGGCCACTGTCTGAGCGGGCAATCGTAATATGATCAGCCGCATCACTGGATAACGTAATACCAAGACGCTCTTCCAGTTCGGCTTTCGTAAATGTTTCCTGATTAACGAGCTTCGGGTTTTCTAAATCCCATGGACTTGGCACGCTCCGTAGATAGGGCAGTTCTTTTTCCCAATAGTCCTCCGAGTTTTCCGTATAGCCATTACTCATCGAAAAGTAGGCAGGCATGATCGGAGCATCTTCATACGTTAAAATTTCTCCACGCGTCGCTTCCACCGCAGCTTTGATTTTTTTAATATTGTCTTCATAGGCACTGCCCCATAGCTGCTTTAATTCGTCATTGTTCTTATATACCTGATCTTGCACGGTATCTGTAATATCGTAGGAATCCTCATCATTTGTGAGGAGATGGTTAACTGTATACGTCCGAGCTGCAATGGCTTGAGCCTTCAGTGCCTCCATTTCGAAGGTTACAGGCATTTCCGCAGCAACGACACCGACAATATAATTCTCCAGAGAAACATCTTCAACGACATCTGCTTTCGTTCGCATGACCGCGACGGATATGGCTTCCTGTTGTTGTTCATTCGTAATTGTAAAATCATCCGCCGGCTCTGTTGCTTCATTATTTTTGTTCTGTGGTAGCACGATCAGGCTCGGAATGGCAATAATAAGGATAAACAGGGAAGCAACCAGCAGGATGAGCGGCAGCCGGTAAGAGAGCTGGTGATGTTGGAAATAAGCAGAACCCTTACGTTTAATGAAAGGGGGTGGCTTTCGTTTCATTGTTTTAAACTTCGGCTTGCTGGATACTGATTTCAATTGTGTCTTTTTCTTGAGTAGTTTCTGGATATGGGCGTTTTTCTTCGGACTTTTCACAAATTCCCTCCTCGTCGCTGATTTGCCGTGAAGAGGAGTTTCACTTCCCCTTATGCACAGCCTAGTATTGCAATCTACTATTATATTTATACGAAAAAGTTAGAAATAGACCTGTGAATTGCAGTTTATAGGAAAAAATATAACGGTTTAAAGGCTATAAATACAAATAACCCCTACCAGAATTGTTTTTTCTGAAATAGGGGTGTTTAATTTTGTATCCGGGCGTCCGAACTGCCCGACGGTTTATTTTTTATAATAACTTTGCAATTGCTTCTTCGCTTAATTCGTTTGTTTCTGTAATAGTTTCAATCACATTGTCGAACTCATCAACACGGACAATGTCAGCACCTAATGCAGCGAGCTTTCCAACAATATTCACATAGCCGCGGTCAAGATGCTTTAATTGAGTGACGCGGGTATGTCCTTCTGCTACAAGACCAGCCAAAATAAGCGCAGCAGCAGCGCGTAGATCGGTTGCTGCAACTTCAGCACCTTGCAGGTCATTTAGCCCTTCTACGATCACACTGCGACCTTCAATTTTGATTTTAGCGTTCATTCTTCTGAACTCTTCTACATGCATGAAGCGATTTTCAAAAACCGTCTCGGTGAGGACACTTGTGCCATTTGCTTTCAGCATCAAAGCCATCATCTGGGATTGCATATCGGTAGGGAATCCGGGATATGGAAGTGTTTTGACATCGGTTGATGTAAAGGTTTCCGGTCCGATCACACGGAGTCCTGTGCCTTCTTCTTCAATCGATACACCCATTTCTTCCATCTTGGAAATAACGGAACGGAGATGTTCGCTTTCCACATTTTCCACTAAAACATTTCCCCCTGTAATTGCAGCTGCAGCCATGAAGGTTCCTGCTTCAATCCGGTCAGGAATAATCGTATGCGTTGTGCCGTAAAGCTTTTCCACTCCGTAAATACGGATGGTTTCTGTACCTGCTCCAACGATATCAGCACCCATTTTATTCAAATAATTGGCTAAATCAACTATTTCAGGTTCTTTCGCAGCATTTTCAATAATCGTCGTTCCTTCTGCAAGGGATGCTGCCATCATGATGTTCTCGGTTGCGCCAACACTTGGCATGTCGAGATAAATTTTTGCACCTTGAAGACGACCATCCACTCGTGCTTCAACGAACCCATTGCCGACATGAATGTCTGCTCCCATAGCTTCGAAGCCTTTCAGATGAAGGTCGATGGGACGGGATCCGATGGCACATCCACCCGGCATTGCGACGTTGGCATGGCCGTAGCGGGCAAGTAATGGTCCCAGAACAAGCACAGATGCGCGCATTTTTCGTACATATTCAAATGGGGCTTCTGTAAGTAATTCCTTGGAAGCATCAATTTCCACGGTATTCGTATTTGCATTAAATTCTACATCGGCATTTAGATTTCTCAGTACTTCATTAATTGTATAGACATCAGCTAAAACAGGTACGTCTGTTATGACACTCTTGCCTTCGCTGGCAATTAAGCTCGCAGCCAAAACTGGCAATACGGCATTTTTGGCACCCTCTACTTTTACTGTGCCGCGTAGTTGCTGTCCACCTCTTACGATGATTTTTTCCATATTTATAAATCTCCTTCAAATCCTTATTTCTAGATATTAGTATTCAGTAATTAGGATAGGTGTTCCTATCGTGTAGACAAGCTCTCCTGGTTCCTTCTCGGCTGTGGCAATTTGCACATTATAAGGTATACCTTCCAGAATGAATTTGTCATTCCATAGTGGTGTATACCCGTAAATCAACTTTTTAAGCTTGGACATTTCGTATGAATCATACTGTTCTTCTATATGTACCAGCTGTAGCGATTCTGTCAAATTCTCCATAATCGCCCTATTCCCTATTGTATCATCTTCTATCACTTCAATACAAGTAAATGATTTGACATTTGTGTGGAAAAGTTTATTCAGAAGATTTTTACGCGTCTCGTCATATTCCTGCTGGACTGATTCGTTCCATGAGTCTCCTTTTAGGACGGCAATTAGCTCTACTTGCCCTGGATTTTCCTTCGCTATAATCATTCGTTTTTGGGTTGTAATTAATGCCGGTTTATCGGCACTAACAAAGTTAAATATTATACTATTTTCATCTTCTGTTCTAGATACGAAATAACTATTTTTTTTATCATTCACAATTTGTTCAAAGTCAGTTGTGTGGATTGTTTCTTTCAGGGTTACTTCCCAGCCTGTTAGTGGTAATTGGTTCGTAGTTGTAATTTCTGTCAGCGTGTGTAGTGGGTCTATTTCTGTATGTGCAGGAGTTGATCCTGTCAGCATTATAAAGGTTGCGATTAGAAAAGATATAATGAACTGTTGCATAGTCGTTACCCCTCTCCATTTGGTTATTTCCAGTATGGACAGGAGGCAGAAATTTATTCATAGATTGGTAGAATGAGAGATTGACTAAGATTCTGAAGTAAAGAGTGGAGAAATAAATCCGAACAAGTTATAAATGGAGCATTAAAGCTTGAAAATACTTCACTTTAGCCGTGGGCGACTGGCGAGCCGCAACGAACAGAGCATTCTGTCGCTTCTCACCTAGGCTTCCCATCTAAATCCCGATGAATAAGAAGCTCTCGTGGCGGTGCTGGTCACAGGACGTGACTGTACTTGCCAGACCAATGAAGTCTAGCGTATATTCCCGGAGCTAAAAAGATAATTTGTTCGGATTTAATCCATATTAGTATATATGCTCCTCCCCTTCATTGAATAACCTTTCTATTCGTTAACGTTAAAACAGATAGATCAGATCCTGTGACCATTGTAAGATGTCGAGGACGAATCTGCTGACTCCTGTTCCAATCATGATGGCAAGGAAGAGTAGGAAAATCCTGCCATCTTGTGGATGGCCTTTTCGAATAATCGGATCAAAATTCAACTTGAGCATGACTCTCCATGTGAGCCAAATGAAAAATATATGCGAAATCATTCCAATTAGCGCAAACTGTCCAATTGAAAACATAAAACGACCTCCCATAAGGAATATTATTGTCGATATTTCCCGGGAAATGATTTCCGGAAACCGGGACAGGGGGTCAGAGCGATTGTCCCACTTTTAGTGGGACAATCGCTCTGACCCCCTGTCCCAATGAAAAAAATCTCTTATAACCTATGGTGTCATAAGAGATTTTGTTTTTTATTTTCCGCCTGCGCTGAGGCGATTCATTGCGCGTTTGAGTGCTAATTCAGCTCTCCGGAAGTCGGTATCGTCTTGTTTCGCTTGTAAGCGACGTTCTGCCCGTTCTTTCGCCTCTTTTGCGCGGGCGACGTCAATGTCGCTTGCTTTTTCGGCAGTTTGCGCTAAGATAGTTACTTTATCCGGTCGCACTTCCATGAAACCGCCACTTATTGCGACTTTATAGGTTTCGTCATTTTTCTTTAAACGAGCGACACCTATCGCTAATGGAGCTACTAAAGGGATATGACCTGGTAGAATACCTAATTCTCCATCTTCTGTCATACAGACGATCATTTCATAATCCTCTTCCAGAACTGTACCACTAGGAGTTACAACACTCACATTTAGTGTTTTCAGGATAAACCCCTCCTAATATTGGTAAGAAGCAAGTAGAAATTCCTCATCTCTACTCACTTCTTCCATTTTTTATTGTGATTGTTTTGCTTTTTCCACAACTTCTTCAATGCTTCCTACCAGACGGAATGCATCCTCTGGAAGATCGTCATATTTACCTTCTAGAATTTCTTTAAATCCTTTTACCGTTTCGCTTACAGGCACATATGAACCTGGCTGACCAGTGAACTGTTCAGCAACGTGGAAATTTTGTGATAAGAAGAACTGAATACGACGTGCACGAGAAACCGTCAGTTTGTCCTCTTCACTCAACTCATCCATACCAAGAATTGCGATAATATCTTGTAGTTCACGATATTTCTGAAGTGTTTGTTGTACTTCCGTTGCTACGCGGTAATGCTCTTCCCCTACTACTTCCGGGTCAAGGGCACGAGATGTGGATGCTAGTGGATCCACCGCCGGGTAGATACCTTGCTCTGAAAGTTTACGGTCAAGGTTTGTTGTCGCGTCAAGGTGTGCGAATGTCGTTGCCGGAGCCGGGTCCGTGTAGTCATCCGCAGGTACGTAGATCGCTTGAATTGATGTTACGGAACCTTTTTGCGTTGATGTAATTCGTTCTTGTAACTGTCCCATTTCAGTCGCAAGCGTCGGCTGGTAACCTACCGCTGAAGGCATACGGCCTAATAGCGCGGAAACCTCGGAACCTGCTTGTGTGAAACGGAAAATGTTGTCGATGAACAGTAAAACGTCCTGGCCTTGTTCATCACGGAAATGTTCAGCCATTGTTAGACCCGTCAAGGCAACACGCATACGTGCTCCAGGTGGTTCGTTCATCTGACCGAATACCATTGCCGTTTTAGCAATAACTCCAGAGTCTTTCATTTCAAAGTAAAGGTCATTACCTTCACGTGTACGCTCTCCAACTCCGGCGAATACGGAAATACCACCGTGTTCTTGAGCGATGTTGTTGATTAGTTCCTGGATCAGTACGGTTTTACCTACACCCGCACCACCGAACAATCCAATTTTACCACCTTTAATATAAGGTGCGAGCAAGTCAACAACTTTAATTCCTGTTTCCAAGATTTCTGTTTCTGTTGACAGTTCTTCAAATTCAGGAGCATTTCGGTGAATTGGATCTAAACGAACGTCTGGAGCGAGTGGCTCGTCCAGGTCAATGTTTTCACCTAATACGTTAAATACTCTTCCTAATGTCACATCTCCTACTGGTACGGAGATTGGTCTGCCTAGGTCTGTAGCAGGCGCGCCGCGTTGAACGCCATCCGTGGATGACATTGCAATCGTACGGACACTGTTGTCACCAAGGTGAAGTGCAACTTCCAATGTAAGCTTGCTTTCCACTCCATTTACGTTGATATCTACTACAAGAGCGTTGTAAATATCAGGAAGTTGGCCGTCTTCGAACTTAACGTCGACAACAGGACCCATTATTTGTGTAACATGTCCCTTACTCATGGATTTCCCTCCTAACAATAATCTCCTACATAAAAAACTTTAAAATAATAATGCAGTGGATAACTTGATTTTCCAGCGACAGCCACGTCCGGCTCCAGCGCCCAGCAACTAGCAAACTTCACACTTCTCCAATCGATAAGTCAACATCGGCTCTCTACGTTCGCCGTGTTTCCTTTATCTCATTCTGAAGTGCTCCAGTTTGTACGTTGCTAAACGGGCGCTTGCGCCTTTGTTCCAATCTGCTATTCAAGTGCAGCCGCTCCACCAACAATTTCGGTGATTTCTTGCGTGATTGCTGCTTGACGTGCACGGTTATATGCAAGTGAAAGGTCATCGATCAATTCATTCGCATTATCAGTAGCGCTCTTCATTGCAGTCATACTTGCCGCATGTTCACTCGCTTTTGCGTCTAATAATGCACCGAAAATTAGACTCTCAGCATATTGTGGGAGCAATACATCTAAAATCTTCTGTTCATTTGGTTCATATTCGTATTCACTGTTCGCATTTCCTAGATCCGCGATATCTTCTATCGGTAGTAACTGCTTCTGTGTAACGACCTGTGAAATTGCACTGACATAATGGTTATGGAAAATGATTAATTCATCAATTTCTCCATCTGTGTACATTTGCACCGTCTCGGAAGCCAGTTCTCTAATTTCGGCATATTCCGGTTGATCTGCTACACCAAGGATACTTTTGGCAATTGGTAAATTACGTCTTCTACAATACTCAAAGCCTTTTGATCCCATGACGATGAGGGTATATTCAGATGGGTCGTTATGACGCTCTTCAATTGTCTTCATGAGGTCTCGCAAAACATGACTGTTATACGCTCCGACAAGTCCTTTATCTGATGTAATGATCAGGTAACCAGTCTTGTTTACCTTGCGTTTTGTCAGCATTGGGTGTGAGACATCAGTATGGCTGTTAGCAATACTGCCGACAACTTGCTGAATCTTGTCGCTATAAGGGACAAAACCTTTTGCGTTACGTTCTGCTCTTCCCATTTTAGAGGCAGATACCATTTCCATCGCACCAGTAATTTGCTTCGTCTTTTTTGTAGAGTCAATTCGTGCTTTCAAATCTCTAAGTGATGCCAAGCTATTTCACCACCCTTTCGCAGTGATATGGGAGAGGACCGGTATAAAAGAACACCGGACCTCGGGTTTTTTAATTAATTTTTACGCTTTTGATGGTAAGAAAGTATTCTTAAACGCTGTTACAGCTCCATCCATCTTCTCTGCATCTGGAAGTTTTCCGGTTGTGCGGATTTCTTCTAGTAGTTCGCTCTCGTTTGTAGCGAGCCAGATATTCATTTCCTCTTCAAAGCGGACGATATCTTCCACTGGAATATCATCGAGGAAGCCTTTCGTAAGTGCGTAGATAATCATCACTTGATTTTCTACAGCGAGTGGCTTATGCAGCCCTTGTTTCAGTACTTCAACTGTTCGCTCCCCGCGGTTCAGCTTGGCTTGTGTTGCTGCGTCAAGGTCGGAACCGAACTGAGAGAAGGCCTCAAGCTCACGGAATGAAGCAAGGTCAAGACGTAATGTACCTGCAACTTTCTTCATCGCTTTAATTTGTGCATCTCCACCTACACGGGATACAGATAGACCTGGGTTAATCGCCGGACGTACGCCGGAGAAGAAGAGGTCGGACTGTAAGAAAATTTGTCCGTCTGTAATGGAGATTACGTTTGTTGGAATATATGCAGAAATATCTCCTGCTTGTGTTTCAACGAATGGCAGTGCGGTTAAAGATCCGCCGCCTTTTGCGTCACTCAGTTTTGCTGCACGCTCAAGTAGACGTGAGTGGAGGTAGAATACATCTCCTGGGAAAGCTTCACGTCCTGGCGGGCGGCGTAATAGCAAGGAAAGTTCACGATATGCTGTCGCTTGTTTTGATAAGTCATCATAAACGACGAGTACGTGTTTTCCGTTGTACATGAATTCTTCACCCATCGCTACACCTGCATATGGAGCAAGGTAGAGGGATGGCGCCGGGTCAGATGCACCAGCAGATACAACAATTGTATAGTCTAATGCGCCGTAACGGCGAAGGACTTCTACTGTAGAACGTACAGTGGATTCTTTTTGTCCGATTGCAACATAAATACAGATCATATCTTGATCTTTTTGGTTAATAATCGTGTCGATTGCTACGGTTGTTTTACCTGTCTGACGGTCACCGATGATTAATTCACGCTGTCCGCGTCCAATTGGTACAAGCGCGTCAATCGCTTTAATACCTGTCTGTAATGGTTCGAATACCGATTGACGGTCCATTACTCCTGGAGCAGCCGCTTCAATTGGACGAGTTTTCGTTGTGTTAATTGGGCCCTGACCATCAATTGGCTGACCTAATGTGTTGACAACGCGTCCCAGAAGCTCCTCTCCAACTGGTACTTGCATGATTCTTCCTGTACGGCGAACTTCATCGCCTTCTTTGATGTCTGTAAACTCACCAAGAATAACGATACCTACGTTACTTTCTTCAAGGTTCTGTGCGAGTCCCATGACTCCATTTTCAAATTCGAGTAGTTCTCCAGCCATTGCATTCTCAAGGCCGTGTGCACGTGCAATCCCGTCCCCGATTTCAATAACTGTTCCAACATCCGAAACTTCGATATCTGTTTCAAAGTTTTCGATTTGCTGTTTTATCAGCTTACTAATCTCTTCCGCATTAATGCTCATACCATTTCACCCCTATCATCATTTGTTTGCTACTGCAATTTTCCGCTCAATCCGGCGCAATTTCCCACTGACTGAACCGTCATAAATCGTGTTCCCGACGCGAATTTTAATGCCGCCAACAAGAGACGGATCAATGACATTCTCAAATTCGAGGGTCGTTTTACCGATTCGTTTGGCGAAAGATGTCTTCAAATTATGCTTCTCATCAGCGGTCAGTTTGCGAACAGAATAAACAGTTGCAACTTCAATTCCTTTTGCGTCGTTCACCCGTTTAATGAACGCTTCAACAATGGATGGAATAAGCATTGTACGATGGCGTTGTACAAGGAGTTTTACTGTATTAACGACATCTGTATGTAAGCCTTTGAAGCTTTTTGTTACAAGCTGTTCTTTTTGTTCCCCATTCACTCTTGGATGCAATAGGAATGCGTTTAAATCTTCATTTGTTTGAAAGACGTCACGGACGACTTTTAAATCATCCACAAATTGGTCCAGTGTGGATTTTTCTAAAGCTAGTTGAAAAAGAGCATCTGCATAACGCTTGGCTACTACGACTTCACTCATCGCTCTTCTCCTACCTCTTTAATGTAGTCATTAATGAATTCCGCTTGGTCTTGTTCATTGATTTCTTTCTCAATTACTTTACTTGCCACTAACACAGATAGGGAAGCAACTTGTGCTTGAAGCGCTTGGATTGCCTGTTCTTTTTCATTTTGGATATCCGCTTGCGCCTGTTCTTTGATACGTTCAGCTTCCGCGCGTGCAGATTCAATGATGTCCTGCTCTTGTCTTACACCGGCAGTTTTTGCATCTTCAATAATTTTCTGTGCTTCCTGTCTTACGTTGTTAAGCTGGTCGGCTGCGTCTTTTGCGGCCTTTTCAGCTTCCGCGCGGCTTTTTTCTGCTGCATCGATTTCATTAGCAACATAGTTTTCCCGCTTTTCCATCATGTTCATGACTGGTCCCCACGCGAACTTTTTCAGTAATGCAAGTAGAATTAGGAAGAAGATTAATTGAACAAGCATATCGCCCACTCGTAATCCTCCTACAGCTGCACCTACAGACATAAAGTCGATGTATGAATGCACTGCTTTCACTCCTTTCACGGATCTTTCGGAAACGGCTTCCCGCTTCCATTTATACTACAATCAAGTGATTTTTCATTTCATAAAGTAAAACTTAATTTTAGGGGTGTTCTTTTCATCCCTAAAAATGTTAGTAAAACCAATCGGCCGTTACTGGACGCGAGGATATCCCACTTAGAACTTCCATTTTTCGTCCATTCTTTGATATAGGTCCTGCCTCCAGTTACACCGCAATAAAGGAATGGCGAAGATTCCACAAATCGATCCTCGCCATTTTCAACTTATTTAAGAACGTGTTCTTACAAGAAAATAGCCATGAATGCGATAACCGCTGCGATGATTGGAATCGCCTCAACTAGTGCTACCCCAATAAACATTGTACCTTGTAGTGAACCTTTGAGTTCTGGCTGTCTTGCAATACCTTCCAGTGCCTTACTAACGATCATTCCGTTACCTAGACCCGCACCTAATGCTGCAAGTCCGATTGCGATTGCTGCTGCTAAAGCTCCCATTAAAAATTTCCTCCTTTTTTATCTTAAAGCTATTGTTTTTTTATTTAATGGTCTTCTACGCTCACTTTATGAGACATGTACACCATTGTTAACATAACGAATACGTATACCTGAATTGCACCAATGAATAGCTTGAAGCCCATCCAGGCAAGTGTTGGAACTGCTGATAGTACGAAACTAAGGATCCCGGAACCAATTCCAGTTGCAAATCCTGTAGCTGTTAATCCAATAAGTAGACTTAAGAGAATTTCACCTGCATAGAGGTTACCGAATAGACGGAGACCAAGTGTTAAGGTGTTGGTAAATTCCTCAATAATCTTAAACGGTAGCATCAACGGAACTGGACTGACATAAGTCTTGAGATAATGTTTCGTCCCGCGTAGTTTGATTCCGTAATAGTGTGTTAACACAACAACCATGGTTGACAATGTTAAGGTTAGTGTTGCGTCAGCTGTTGGTGATTTCCACCAGAGGTCGTCCCCAATTGTAACAACGGTGACGAGTCCTGCAACGTTACTGAATAAAATGTAGAGCGCGAGTGTGAGACCGAGTGGCAAGAATTGTTTCCCTGTCTTCCAGTCCATCGTGTCGCTGATGATACCTCTTACAAATTCAATGGCCCACTCCATGACGTTCTGTTTTCCTGTCGGCTTCATTTGGAGGTTGCGACTTGCCCATACACAGACGATGAATACAAGTGTGGAAATTACTGCAATCATAAATACGTTTGCGAGGTTAAAGTCGAGCCAGGATATCCCAAAAACATCTTCAACTATTGGAGCTGTATGATCCAAAATTATCACCCCTTTACATCGATGGTTTTCGAACATTTGACTGTTTTTCTACGATAACAGTCAAATTGCGGTTGTGTGGATATTTTAGATACCCACCTTAAAACCTACATATTACAGCTGCAGGTAGTATGTAGTGCAGAATTCATCTTGACTTTTTGTTGATTACAAAACGAAACATTCCATCAAGACCGAGTATGATGTAAGAAAGCATCAAACCAATTACTACAGCAATAATATGAAAGTTTTCCTCAAAGCGAATTGCGATAAGCACACCTAATACTGCTGCCGCCATTCTAGAGAACGTTCCCAAACCTCCACGTGCCTCACCTGATTCTGCTACTCTATCACCAAGCTGCTTTGTCTTGTGCTGGAGCAGCCATAGGTTGTAGAAACTGATTGCTCCACCTAACAGGAGTCCATTAAGGATCCTTGTATAAGGAAGAAACCCGACTCCGAGCACTATAAGTGCCAGTAAATAGAGCATCCATTTACGTTGGCGCGTTATCATACTTTCAAATTCGTTCATTTGTATTCTACGCTCCTACTGTGAAACATTCGCAGGCAGGCAATGAACTTCCCACTTGCGAGGCGCAGTTCTTCTACCCGATAGCAGAAGGTGATGTACCTCCAGTTGCCAGAAACTTGCAAGAATCAGCGACCTATACTTATGTACTTATGAGTCTTGCTAAAAACCTCCAACAGAATCGTTTACTCTATTTGTATGTTTTTTAACAAAGTCAGACGAATTTTCGAATAAATAACGAATAATTATCGAAAAATGTCCATACTCACACTAAGATAGTGTACCTTACTGGAACAGTCATTGTCAATTAGAATCCATAGATAAATGACATTCATTTCGTAACACTTTTATCCATCAATTCATCACAGGTTAAACCTACCATACCACTTCTAATCCACCACTATTATAAAGGAAATCAAGCATCATAAATATGACGTTTCTGTGAACGGTTTTTCAAACATCCCGGATATTCGGTGGGACATTGGGGTCAGAGGCGTTGTCCCATTAGGGTGGGACATCGGGGTCAGAGGCGTTGTCCCATTAGAGTATTGCCTTCGACCCCAAGTCCTGTTTTTATTCGATGTGGAGAGGGATTTCTGTTGTTTCTATTCTTTCGTCTTTGTTGATAGCGGTGATGATACCGAGATAGTTGCCTGGTGTTAATTTGTAACTAGGGATTTCTCCTTCGTTCATTCCGACAGTCGGTTCTTCCAGTTCCAGTAAATTTCCACGGTAGGTTAAGGTGTCGGGATCATATAAATCAACTGACACGAGCTGCAATTCCTCTGTTGAATAAAGACTATAGCTGTATACATCTTCTCTAAATGGTTTCAGACTAAATTCTATCCCTGCAATTTTCGGCTGGTCGGCCGATTGGTTCACGAAAAGATATGGTAAATGATATGTCTTATTTTCCGTTTGTTCCTTTAATGTCAGGAAACCTTCGTGGACCCCTTCTTCCAGTTCCGTGCTTGTAATGTTCAGTTTGATTTTTATTTCTTCTGTCTCGTGCGGCGCGACGTCAAACGATAAGGGAAGCTCCCATTCGATGCCCCGTTCACTCTTTGGAATGTCAAAGGAAAAGGATTGGGTATCAGATGAGCGATTTTCGAGTTGTACGGTAAACTCCTCTGCTTCATGCCGTTCTGTAATTTTCCCTGCTTCAAGTGTTCCATTCTTTATAATAGTCGGAGTTTCGATTGCTTGTTCTGGTTGGATAAGGCCATGTCCTTGAATCGATGGTGCGTGAAAATCACCGTTCTCTGTCTGTAGCGGTACTGCTGTTGTTTCTAATGCATGATAAATCGTATCCACACCCCAGTCCGGGTGGGCTTCTTTTAGTAAAGCAACCGCACCCGCAACATATGGAGCTGCCATACTTGTTCCGCTCAAATGCTCATATCCTCCAGGAACGGTACTGTTGATTGCTGCTCCAGGTGCCGTTACATTCGGTTTGATCTGCCAATTGACAGTGACAGGTCCGCGGGAACTGAAGGCAGCAATTGTTGTATCGAGGGATTCATAAACGGTATCGAGATACGTTACATTCTGTTCGATAAGCCATTCCCCGTCCTCTTTTGTAATTCCAGCAACTGGGATTTCCACTGTCGCGTCTTCTTCATTTTCGATGCCTCCATGGAGTTCTCCAGGTTCGTTATTATAAATTAAAACAGCTGCTGCACCTTTTTCCTGCGCTTGCAGTGCAAGGTCTCGGAAGGTTACTTCCCCTCGCTCGAACAGGGCAATTTTCCCGTTAAGATTCGTGCTGTCTTCATCTGCGTTTACAATTTTATAATCCTTCGTGAGCTCCCAGGCCGGCGCTCCCTGCATTGCAGCTAGGGAGATTTTTTTATTATCCGGCGCGTGGTAAAGATATGGCACCTCAGTAGGTGCTTGAACTGCCCCTACAGCTAAAGCATTTTTTGCGGTCGCTGGACTCCCGACCGTCCAAGGCTCAGGTCCGCTATTTCCATTGGCAATGACGACGGGAATACCGAGCTCAACTGCCTTATCAACCGCAATACTCGTCGGATAGTCGGGACCATTGACTTCATTACCGAGGGAGAGATTGATGACATCCATCTTGTCTTTTACCGCTTGTTCAAGGGCGGCAAGCACATGGACTGTCGAGCCAAAACCACCCGGGCCCAGAGCACGATAAGCGTAGAGTGAGGCTTCAGGAGCTATTCCTTGCAACTCTCCGTTCGCCGCGATTATCCCTGCGACATGAGTTCCATGGCTCGTCGGCATCCCTTCTTCCGGTATTGTTTCCATCGGGTCTTCATCAAGATCAAAAACATCGTACCCGCCAGCAAAGTTACTTTTTAAATCGGGATGGGTGTAGTCAATCCCAGTATCGATTACTCCGACTTTGATATTTTTCCCAGTATAGTTTTGCCGGGCGTCTCGCGGCTCGGTTTTCGGTTGTCCCGATGAATGTAACGGATCGGCTTTGTACGTCTGGACGTCATGGATACCTGTTATGAATTCTGCTGTGTGCAGCCGCTCGAGTTGTTCTGGTTTTCCTTGTAGGGCGATACCATTAAATAAAGTCGAATAAGTTGCGACGACTTCAATAAATGGATGATAGTTTTTGATATAATCCGCGTGCGCTTCCACGTTCCCCTCCACTTCGATAATGACCGTTTCCACTTCCTCCGCATGAACGGCGGGAAAATAAACGAAGCTCGCGATCAGGAAAAAAATAAATCCTCTCATGTTGGCCGCTCCTTTTGTCATGATAGGGTTAGTTTTTAATAAAAGTGTAAATATATGTATGTTTTTTTGTGAGTGGGGGGGTAAGTGTTTAGGGCAGAATTGCAACGTCTTATCATGCGAGGGAACGCAGGGATGCTCCGGTTCGAGGAATTACAGCTGGCCTCATCACTTGAAGGTACGAGAAAAACTCGAGTTCGAGCGATTACAAGTCCTCTCATCACATAAGGAAACGACAAATAAACGGATTCGAATGATTACAAGCCCTCTCATCACATAAGGAAACGACAAACAACCGGATTCGAATGATTACAGGCATAAGCAGCCAAAGCCAAAGAAAAAAGTATGCAGTTCTTTACAAAAAAGACTGCATACTTCCTATTTATTTTGTACCGAATAAACGGTCACCAGCGTCACCAAGACCTGGTATAATATAGCCGTTCTCATCTAAACCATCATCGATTGCACCTAGATAAATATCAACGTCTGGATGGTCTTCTTTGATGACGTCCACACCTTCTGGAGCAGCAACTAGGCACATGAGTTTGATATTTTTTGCGCCGCGTTTTTTTAGTGAGTGGATGGCATCGTTTGCTGAACCACCTGTTGCTAGCATCGGGTCAATTACGATCAGTTCTCGATCTGAGATATCAGATGGAAGCTTAATGTAATATTCGACTGGCTTGAGCGTTTCTGGATCACGATATAGTCCGACATGTCCTACTTTTGCAGCTGGGATTAATTTGCGTACCCCTTCAACCATTCCAAGTCCGGCACGAAGGATTGGAATAAGGCCGATTTTTTTCCCAACGAGTTCTTTTGTTTTCGCAACTGTTACAGGGGTTTCTGTTTCCACGTCCATTAAAGGAAGATCTCTTGTGATTTCGAATGCCATTAACATGGCCACTTCATCAACTAGTTCACGGAATTCTTTGGTGCCTGTGTGTTTATCACGGATTTTCGTTAATTTATGTTGAATTAACGGATGATCTAATACGAATACTCTACTCAATTGCAGATCACTCCTTTAAAATTTTCATATCCCTAAAAGTATACGGAAAAACGACAAGATATTCAAGCAGGATTATATATTTTTGAAAAAATGTTGAACTACATTTTAGTGGTGACAACCCTCAGCTAATTACACGAAAAAAAGAGGCTGGGATAAATTCCAACCTCGATTATTCATTATTTCGCATATAATGGAAAGCGTGCGTTCAAATTGAGGACGCGTTGTTTTAATTCTTCAAGAACGTCTTTGTTCTTGTGGTTTTTAAGTGCAGTAACCATAATTTCTGCGACTTCTTTGATTTCCTCTTCTTTGAAGCCACGGGTCGTGACAGCTGCTGTTCCGATTCGGACACCGCTTGTAATGAACGGGCCTTCTGTATCGAATGGAATCGTGTTTTTATTCGTTGTAATTAATACACTGTCGAGCACTTCTTCTGCATCCTTACCAGTGAATCCAAGTGGCTTCACGTCAAGGAGCAAGAGGTGGTTATCTGTACCGCCGGAAACGATGCGGATGCCTGCTTTCGATAATTCTTCTGCAAAGACTGCAGCGTTTTTAACAACTTGCTTTGCGTATGTTTTAAAGTCATCAGATAATGCTTCTTTGAACGCAGTAGCTTTTGCAGCGATAACGTGCATGAGTGGACCGCCTTGCATCCCAGGGAATACAGAGCTGTCGATTTTCTTCGCGAATTCTTGTTCACAAAGGATAACACCACCGCGTGGGCCGCGTAACGTTTTATGAGTTGTCGTCGTTACAAAATGGGCATGTGGTACCGGGTTTGGATGAACACCTGCCGCAACAAGGCCGGCGATATGAGCCATGTCGACCATCAAGTAAGCATCGACTGCATCCGCGATGTCACGGAATTTCTTAAAATCAATCGTCCGGGAATAAGCACTTGCACCAGCTACAATCAGCTTCGGTTTTACTTCTTTTGCTTTTGCTAAAACAGCATCATAATCGAGCTGTTCATTTTTTTCGTCTACCCCATACTCTTCAAAGTTATACAGTTTACCGCTGAAGTTAACGGGACTTCCGTGGGTAAGGTGCCCACCATGGTTTAAGTTCATTCCAAGTACAGTGTCCCCCGGCTGTAAAATAGCTGAATAAACAGCCATGTTCGCTTGGGCTCCAGAGTGTGGTTGTACGTTCGCATGATCCGCACCAAAAAGCTGTTTCACACGGTCACGCGCCAGGTCTTCCGCCACATCAACGTATGTACAACCACCATAGTAACGTTTTCCCGGGTAACCTTCCGCATATTTATTCGTCAAGACAGATCCCATCGCTTCCATCACCGCTTCTGATACGAAGTTCTCGGAAGCAATCAGTTCGATGTTGTCTTGTTGACGTTTCTTTTCATCCTCAATTGCTTGATATAATTCCGGATCCGTTTGTTCTAATCCAGTTTGCTTCACTTGTTCCATTGTAGAGTCCCCCCTGTAAGTTGTTAAATATTATGAAAAGGACATATATCCTCTATTTAATTGCTTCAAGTGTCTTGATAAACGGCTCGTTCGCCGCCAATTAATTTCGGTCTCGTCCGTGCGAGGCCAATCCGAGCTTCCCCGATATATTTCTTGCTGAAACGCAAAGGGACTACAACCGGTTTTAAATGCATGGCAATCATTGTTTCTCCAATATCCAACCCGGCGTGAGCTTTTGCCCCGAGTGATTCAACGACCACCGGTTCTTCCATATGCTTGTAGGCGAAAGAAGCCATCGAACCGCCAGCTTCCGGAACAGGAATGACTGTTACCTCATCAAGGCCGAAAGTTTTTGCTGCGTTTTGTTCGACAACGAGGGCACGGTTCAAATGTTCACAGCATTGGAAAGCAAGCTGGATATTCACTTCTTGCTTTAAACGGTTCAGTTCTCTGAAAATATGGGCGGCAATATCCTCTGTACCTGCTGTACCGATTTTCTTCCCTGCCACCTCGCTTGTGGAACAACCGATTACGAAAAGTTCATCTTCACGTAAATAATCAGTCGCAAGCCATTCATCGACGATTTTCTCCAAATCCACTTTTACTTGTTCGATTAACGTCACTTGGCTTCCCTCCATTAAACATTTTTTCAGAAAAATAACCATGCCTCTACTATACTACTTATTTGTCTTCATAGGAATGGATTTTTTCAATTCTTTTTGCATGACGGTCCCCTTGGAACTCGGTTTCAAGCCAAACTTTGGCAATTTCTCTTCCTAGAGATGGTCCGATAACGCGCTCCCCCATCGCAAGAACATTGGAGTTGTTATGTTCTCTCGTTGCCCGGGCACTGAATACGTCATGCACTAAAGCACAGCGGATTCCTTTTACTTTATTCGCAGCAATCGACATGCCAATTCCTGTTCCACAGATGAAAATTCCCCGGTCAAACTCTCCGTTTGCAATCCGTTCTGCTGCTGGGAGGGCGTAGTCTGGATAATCGACAGAGGTTGCACAACTCGCTCCAGCATCTTCGTACTCAATTCCCATTTCATCCATTAAATCCGCCACTTCATTCCTTAATGTTAAGCCTGCATGGTCGCCTGTTATTAAAACTTTCATGTTGTTTCTTCCTTTCCTTTTTTAAAGTTGGAATTGCTGTATTTGTTTTTTCAATTGATTCGCATGTTCTTCAATTTCTGTTGCGAGGCGGTCCACATCTTCAATGCTAGCCACCTGTTCTTGAATTGCCGCGTTCACTTCTTCCGCACCGGCTGAAGTTTCTTCCGCAATTGCTGCAACTTCCTGGGATTCACGGCTCGTATCTTGAATCGACTGTAATTGCTTATCAACAAGGCCGGAGATTGTTTCGATTTCGGACGCTACTTCCATGACTGAATTGGACATTTCTGCAAACGTCTCATTCGACTGTTTTCCATTCTTTGCTTCATTATTTGCAAAAACGACATTTTGATTAATATTTTCGACAACATTTTTCACGTCATCTTGGATGGAACCGATAAGCCGAGAGATTTGCTGAACAGCCCCGGCACTTTGGTCAGCGAGTTTCCGAATTTCTTCTGCGACAACCGCAAATCCCTGCCCGTGCTCTCCCGCCCTTGCTGCTTCAATAGAGGCATTTAACGCAAGGAGGTTCGTCTGTTCGGCGATTTCTCCAACCATCGAGATAATGGATTCCACTTGAATCGCATTTTGTTTTAAATTATTAACACTAGTTAACGACACTTGCTGTTCTTTTGCTATCTGGTCGATGCCTTGAACAAGATTGTTCACGACTTCCTTCGTCGCATTCAATGTATCAAGCATTTGATCGGATTTACCCTTTGACTCCCCTGCCCGGTCTTGAACTTTTAAGGCAAGATCGGACGCAATTTCGACAGATTCTGCTGTATTTTGAATCGCTACAGAGGAATCTTCAGCTCCATTTGAGATTTCCCCAATCGATGTACCGATCATTCGGGAATGAGTATGGGCAGTTGTTGATGCTTCTTTCATTTGTATAACTGCTTGATTCGTCTTGTCAAAGTTTTCATCAATATTTTGTACGATACTATTTAAATTCGTCAGCATGGTGTTGAATGAGAGGGCCAGACCACGTATTTCGTCATTCGATTTCGGGATTTCGACTGTCTGGTTCAAGTTTCCTTCCGCTGCAATCGTGGCAACTTTTTCCAGTTTTTCAATCGACTTGGTGATAAAGCTCGCGAAGAAGAAGGCTAGGATGCCCGACCACGTGATTCCAAGAATAAAGGTAATGATTGTGAACCATTCGAGACTGAACGGTATGTAATCCTGGAAAAAGTCATATAGGAAAAAAATAAAAACAAATGATGTGCTATATGTAATAATGGCTAATGAAACGGTGAATAAAACAAGCTTCTTACGGATACTGAATGAATATTTTCTCTCCATTTACTATTATTTCCCCTTTGCCGATTCTATTTTTTCTATTAGGCGGTCGATTTGCTCTTCTAATTCCGCACGAGTGGAACGGTATACGTGCAAGTCACCACCGTATGGATCGGAAATATCATACTCGTGACTTTCTTCATCTGCGTTACCTGTGTACTCTTTCAGTGTGTAAATTTTCGCTTCATATTCTGGATATTCCATAATAAGCAGCTGCTTATGCTGACTCGTCATTGTAAGGACAAGCTCTGCCCACTGGAGCAATTCTTCAGTGGCTGGTTGGGAACGGTGATCCAGTGTAATATTACACTCCTCCAGTGCTTTATAAGTATTGCCACTTGCACAGACTCCATCTACAGCAAAAACTCCTGCCGATTGAACCGCGACCTGTGGATATCGATCCCGTAAAATCGCTTCCGCCATCGGACTGCGGCACGTATTCCCCGTACAAACAAATAAAATATTCATCTCTTTTACCCCCCAAGCAAGATAACACTGACTATCTACCTATAAATATACCACACTCTAGCACCCACGGACAGAAAAATCGGGACAGGGGGTCAGAGCATTTGTCCCATTTCGCGGGACAAATGCTCTGACCCCCTGTCCCTTTCAAGCGAGCAGGATGTATAGGCCAAATCCGAATAGGATGCTTCCGCCAAGGAGTTCACTGTATCTTCCTAGAAATCCTTGAACACGGCGCCCGATTAATAAGGCGATACAAGATAACAAGGCACTGGATGCACCGAATAATATAAGGGCAAGCGCAATATGGACCCCTGTAATCCCAAGACCAAAACCGACTGTGAAGCTATCCATGCTTACGGTAAAGCTAAGGATAATCAGACCAATTCCAGCTGGCTGGATGATGAGTTTTTTCTCTTCGGTAAAAGCGTTGAAAAACATCTGGGAACCGATGAAAACAAGTAACGCTCCCCCGATCAGGTGGGCATAACTTTCAAATGGCCCTGCTACCATTATTCCCATAAGAATTCCAATTAACGGCATGATGATATGAAATGCCCCAATGATTAAACTTATCCACAGAATGCGTTTTAATCGGATCTGCTGCATGCCGATCCCTAGGCAGACCGAAAAAGCGTCCAGTGCAAGAGCCTGGCCCATAAAAATGAGTGTGACAAATTCTCCTGTTGAAATGCCCAACAAAAATCCCCCCTTGGACATGCTTATACACTATATGCATGTCCAAGAGGGGATATGTGGAAAATTAACAAAGACGAAAACCGCGCCATACAGTAAGATTTGCTTTCGCGCGGCCGCCTAAAGATTGCGATTAATCGTCCCACCGAGGAATTTTTGTACGAGCGCGTTCAGTAGTCACAGCAATGCACAAACTGTACCTCCAGGATGGAAAGAAGTTCGATGTTGGTGCCTATATGTGCGTGATCTTAATCGATTTCCTTTTTACCTGAAGCGAGATTAAGAGGACGGGGACCTTTAGACTATATCATGAAGTTGTAATTCATTTGAGTTTTGCTGGGTGCGGACGCCGTACCTGCAATTTTAATTATCCACAATACTCTTACTTCTTATTATACCACCAGCGTTTAATAAAACGAAACTTCATTCAGCGGAAGTTTCGACGCACAGAACGCGTTAATGTCGATGTTGCGAGACGAATCGCTTTTTTCATCCAATTACTATAATTAAACTAAGGGATATAATCCGTCTTCGCTTTTTTCAAACGGTTCATGATTGCTTGTCCGATTCCCGATTCGGGAAAAACTTCAGAAACGATTATATCCACATCCGATCTTTTAACTTTCCGTAAGTTATCATACAGCTTATTTGCAACATCTTCTAAGCTGGAGCCGAGGCTAAGTTTCAAATCTGCTTCGACAAGCTCGAGGATCGTATCACGTGCAAGAAGAGCAACCTTTTTTCCTTTCGCGGTTTCCTCAGCAATTACGTTTTGGATTTTCTCCGCACCTCCGTCCACAAGCCACAGGGGAACATCCGGTGAATAATGTTTATATTTCATCCCCGGGGAGGCAGGTTTATCCACAGTTTCATTCACGGGCTCGGCAACAGGAACAATTTGTTCAATTTGTTCTTTCGTAATGCCACCTGGGCGAAGAATCACAACATCGTGTTCCCTACAGGAAATGACAGTAGACTCCACACCCACCCCAGTCGGACCACCATCTACAATCCCCGATATCTTCCCGTTTAAGTCCTCATCCACATGGTTTGCGGTGGTCGGACTCGGCTTACCTGAAAGATTGGCACTCGGGGCAGCGACCGGGAAATTACATGCTTGAAGCAGCTCCAAGGCAACCGGATGATCAGGGATACGCACACCGATTGTGGATAGTCCAGCAGTCACATTCTCTGCACAAGCCCCATTACTTTCGAGCACGTATGTTAATGGACCGGGAGAAAAAGCAGTAATTAAATCATCCACATATTCGGGGAGGTTATCCACAAGTTGTTGCAATTGTTCAACATTTGCGACATGGGCGATAAGCGGATTATCTTGAGGTCTCCCCTTCGCTTCAAATATCTTCGCGACGGCTGACTTGTTCGTTGCATCAGCTCCAAGACCATACACCGTCTCAGTCGGAAAAGCAACGGTCTCTCCAGCCTTTAGGAGGGCAGCTGCCTCGCTAATGAATTGTTTATTTATCGTCGTTCCTCGTTGTATGTTCCATCGTTTCGTTTCCATTCATTAAATCCTCGTTTCTCTTTCGTTAACCTTCGCTACTATGTTACCAGTTTAGTTGATATTTTTATATTGTGCAATCCACTGATTTATCCACAAAAAATCCTGCGGCAATTTATCCACAGGACTTTATTCAAAATAAGTGGGCATATAAACATTTTGAAATTTATAAGTAAATTATCAACAAGTTATTCACAGGAAAATGTGGAAAATAAAATAGCTGTTTACGAAACGTGATAACTCCACCAACACCCTGATGTTACTGACTTCTCGGGGATATTTTGTTTATTTTTTTCCTGTTGGAAGTCAAGCGACTCAAGCAGGATATCCACAACCGGTTGGTGACTGTGGACATATACAATTTTTGCCTCTTGTTTACGGGCAATCTGCAGAATCGTTTCCAGCAAGACAGGTAACTTCGCGGCATGTGACTGGGTAATATAGAGCTGCTTCAACCAACATCCACCAGAATCCAGTTCATCAAGAATAAAACTCGCCTCAATCCGCCCTCCAATTTCTACTACAAATCCCTTATCAAAGAGTAACGGTTTATCGATACGGTCATTTCTCGTCAAGAAATCATCAAGCTGCTCATAGGTCGCGTGTTTTACGGGCATTACTTTCATTTCGATTCACCTCTACTAGATTTGATTGTTCCCTTTCTGACATGTTATGCAAATCGAAGAAAACTATGACCAACCAAGCCATTCAAAAAGGAAAAATTTAACCTCGGTTTCCTCTTCTTCCTCTAGTTCTTGGTCTAACTCGCCATCTTTCGCTTCTACCGTTGTTCCGAATGAGAAATCAAGAAAGCAAAGGGGCGGGAATAACACACACCACCAGTTGGAGCCATCACCTTCACCAAGTGTAATTAAAATCGCTTCATACTCACCTGCCGGGTACAGATAGTCTCCATACAACTTCATTGGAAACGTAATATTCTTGCCGTAATCTACTGTGTATTCCCTATTTTCATCCGACTCTTGCAAAACTTCTCCGACAAGCTCGTCAATTTCAGGCAGACGCTCCTGAATGAGTTCGCGTGCTTCCTCAATATCTGTGATATCCGCCACCCATCTGCTTACTACTCTGTTAACTTCATCTCTTACATCACGCTTGATTTGTTGGTCCTTTTCCTCATCACTGTTTGCTAAAATCCGCAGGCGAATCGCTTCGTCAGGAATGACCTGGTAATCTAGATTTTCTGTTTGTTCATCGGGAGTCCATCCCGCAAGACTTGTCCACATAAAAGCTATAATAAAAATAAAGAATACTAGTTTTTTCATTTTCGGTACTCCTTTTTCAACTGAATTATCCACAGTATGACCAAAGAAACGAAAATTTAAACTAGTATTCTAGTAAAAAGTTATTTGTCACGTATTAACGGTCTGTAATACCTGATTCTGTTCAACTAAACATTCAGTGGGCGAGGTAAGGATACACCCACTGAATGAGTTTCACTTTAGCAGATTTTTACGAGAACGATACGATCTTTTCCGTTGATATCTTGAATGATTTCCACATTGCTGTCAGGGAAACTTTCCTCTACAAGTTGTTTCACTGCTTCTCCTTGCATATGCCCGATTTCAAAGGCAATCAAGCCGTTTCGATTGATAAGCTCTGTTGCTTGTTTCACGATTTTTTTATATGCAGCAAGTCCGTCGTCTTCCGCAAAAAGGGCAAGATCGGGATCGAAGTTTTTCACCGTGTCATGAAGTTCCCCCCGTTCCGCTTCAGCAATATAAGGCGGATTTGAAACGAGGATATCCACAGGTAGTTGTCTTTCCGTGAGTGGTTGTAAAAAATCACCTTCAAAAAAAGTAACATCAGCTCCAAGCCTCGCTGCATTCGCCCGCGCGACGTGGAGTGCTGCCTCGGAAATATCGGTTGCGAAAACGTCTGCTTCAGGGAGTTCCAAGGCCAGTGTAATCGCAATAATTCCGCTACCCGTACCTACATCAACGATTCTCACCTTTTGATTTCCCCTCAAGTATACGGCTGCAATCGTATGCTGCACGAGTTCTTCCGTTTCCGGGCGGGGAATGAGGACTGATTCATTCACCTGAAAACGCCGGCCGTAAAATTCCTCATAACCGGTAAGATGCTGTAATGGGATACCCGTGTTTACATGCTTTTCCAGATCCGTTTGAAAAGCATGATACACTTCTTCCGGAATCGTCTCACGCATATTTAGGAAAAATGCTGATCGCGAGAGGCCGAGATGATGTTGGAGGAGTAACTCGGCAAAACGAGGTTCTCGGTTATTTGCTTCTAAAAAAAGAGAAGCCCGTTTCAGGACTTCATATTGTTTTAACGTCATTTTATTCACCAATTTGCTCTAATTTCGCTGTCTGTTCTTCTAAAACTAGGGCCTCAATAAATTCATCTAGTTTCCCGTCAAGAATTTGATCGAGCTTTTGGATAGTAAGCCCGATACGATGATCCGTTACACGGTTCTGCGGGAAATTATATGTGCGGATACGTTCGGAACGGTCACCTGTACCAACCGCAGACTTACGCGTTTCATCATATTCTGCTTGAGCTTCCTGCTGGTATTTATCATAAATTCTTGCGCGCAGAACTTTCATTGCTTTTTCTTTGTTTTTAATTTGTGATTTCTCATCTTGGATGGAGACGACAATTCCTGTTGGTTCGTGGGTCAAACGAACGGCTGACATTGTCGTGTTAACACTTTGTCCTCCAGGTCCGCTCGAGGCAAAGGTATCAACACGTATATCTTTTTCATGGATATCTATTTCCACTTCTTCCGCTTCCGGAAGTACTGCAACGGTTGCGGTCGATGTATGGATACGTCCGCCAGATTCTGTTTCTGGTACACGCTGCACACGGTGGGCACCGTTTTCGTACTTCAAGCGAGAATATACATCTTTTCCATTAATCATGAAGATAATCTCTTTATAGCCGCCGACACCTGTCGTGTTTGCTTCCATCACATCCGTTTTCCAGCCCTTTTCTTCGGCATAACGGGAATACATCCGGTATAAATCACCAGCAAAGAGCGCTGCTTCGTCTCCACCTGCCGCACCGCGGATTTCCACGATAACGTTTTTACCATCGTTCGGGTCTTTTGGCAATAGAAGGACTTTCATATTGTCTTCTAATGTCTTGAGTTGTTCTTCAAGTTCACTGATTTCCATTTTTACCATTTCTTCCATATCACCGTCGAGTTCATCCTCGAGCATTTCTTTCGCATCGGAAAGTTCAGTCGATAAACTTTTATATTCGCGGTATGCTTGAACAACATCTTCCAAATCAGATTGTTCTTTCCCGTACTCGCGTAATTTATTCGGATCACTCGACACTTCCGGGTCACTTAATAATTCATTCAATTTATTATAACGATCTTCCAACGCTTGTAAGCGATCTAACATCACGAACACCTCTTTTTGAATTAACACTCTAATTATAGTATAGCCGCTACAGTTGGTCAAAATTTTTTTAAGATGCGGAGGTGGTAAACACCCGAGGTAAATCGTTGATTGAGTTATACTGCTTATAAACGACCGGAAAGTTGAATCAGCTCGTTTTTCCAGCGATTATAAGCTGGAGTAAGTGGGTGGCATTCTTGTTTGAGAGGTTGGAGCACTTATAATCAATCGAAGTAGTGAGCCCGGTACGTTTTTTCAAACGATTAGAGCCCATAATAAGCCGAAGACGTCAGTTGCCCGCCTGTTCGAGCGGTTAGAGCACCTAAATCAATTCAGGTAATGCTCTACCGACTCGTTCGAAAGTTTAAAACTTCTCTACTAAACTCCAATCGATTAAAAATGCTCTATTTTGTGCTGTTTGTTAACTTGTTAACGAAACCTATTCTACTAGGTTTGTTCGGTACTTCATGATGGTGTCTGCATCTTGGTTCATAGGATTCAGAGGCACCGACGAGAATGACCGGATCATCGTAGGAGGCTGGTTTTCCGTTGATTAATCGTTGCGTGCGCGTTGCAGGTGATCCGCAAATCGGGCAAATTGCATTAAGTTTCGTTACGTATTCACTCATCGCCATTAATCTTGGCATCGGCCCGAATGGTTCACCGCGGAAATCGGTGTCGAGTCCGGCAGCAATGACAAGGATGCCGCGATTGGCGAGTTCATCAATTACTTCAATGATTGATTCATCAAAAAATTGCACTTCATCGACGCCGACAACTTCAACCGTTTCGTCGACGTACTCGAATATATCTTTTGCATGTTTGATCGGGCGAGCCATAATTGTCGTTCCGTTATGAGATACGACGGACTCGTCGTCATACCGGTTGTCGATTACCGGCTTAAACACGCGAATCTGCATATTTGCATAGCTGGCGCGGCGAATCCGGCGAATAAGCTCTTCTGATTTTCCTGAAAACATGCTGCCGCAAATTACTTCGATCCAGCCGCTTTGCTTCATCATATACATGTGCGTTGACCTCTTTTCTTGTTGCATAGCAAACAATAAAATAAAAATGCTGTGGATAACTAGTTGCTAGTACTAGCCACGTCTAGCGTCCAGTAACTCGGAGTGCCTCAGTTTATACGCCGCTTTGCCTACCGGACGTGCTTAGTATAAGCGCCTGCGTAACGAATCGCGTACTTAGCCTGTATGGGCACTTCCTCCTTTATCTCGCTAACAGATTGCTTATACAAGTGTATACCAATTTGCAGTGTATTTTAACCCTGTTCGAGAAAAATATTAAAATTAATTTTGAGTGTAACAAGCATGATATATAAACAAACAAAAGACAGGCAAATTGGCTTTCGACATTTTGCCTGTCTTTTTTATTATTTCAATCTAGATTTAAGGGCTGGCGAGTCCTTTCACCCTTTTGTTCAATTCTAGGTTCAATCTAGATTCGGCTCCTTGAAGCTGTCGTCATAAGCATGGGACACGAATAGCGGGAAGTGCACCCGCTTTTCGGTCCCTTGCTAGCGTTCAGCTTCCGAACAGTCGCCTCACCTTTTTATTTCATATTATATTTCTTCTTGAATCGGTCTACTCGTCCGCCTACGCGATCGGCTTTTTGTTTGCCTGTGTAGAACGGGTGGGAGTCTGAGCTGATTTCAACTTTGATTAGTGGGTACGTGTTGCCGTCCTCCCATTCAATCGTTTCGTTAGACTCTCTTGTAGAGCCGCTTAAGAATTTGAAATCTGAGCTTGTATCAAGAAAAACTACTTTACGGTATTCTGGATGAATATCCTTTTTCATTTCATTCCACTCCTTTTTGCCCTGAATCCTGTGGAGACAGAGTTATTGTAAGAGCCGTCATAAGTGATAAAAAACTTATCAAAACTCACATAAAAGAATTATACCAGTATCAGTTTAAGTTTGCAATCATTTTTTTATACCAAAAAGTTATACCTAAAGCACGATTTATTTTTCTGTGCGCTTGATGCCTTTGCGTTTCATTTCTTCTTCCATCTCATATAAGAATTCTTCGTTTGTTTTTGTGCTCTTGAGTTTTTTCAGGAAACGTTCAAGAAAATCATTGGAATCTTGCATTGTTCTGCGAAGTGTCCACATTTTATCTAAGTGATCTTTGTCGACGAGTAATTCTTCTTTCCGTGTACCGGAACGCAGAATATCGATCGCTGGGAAAATACGGCGGTTCGCGAGATTACGATCAAGATGAAGCTCCATATTCCCTGTTCCTTTAAATTCTTCATAAATAACATCATCCATACGGGAGCCAGTATCAACTAAAGCGGTTGCTAAAATAGTGAAACTGCCACCTTCTTCAATATTACGCGCCGCTCCAAAAAAGCGTTTCGGACGGTGAAATGCTGCTGGGTCAATCCCTCCAGATAGCGTCCGTCCACTTGGCGGAATAACAAGGTTATAAGCCCGAGCTAGTCGTGTAATACTATCCATCAACACAATCACATCGCGCTTATGCTCAACAAGACGCATCGCACGCTCTAAAACAAGCTCAGAGACGCGGATATGACTTTCCGGTACTTCATCGAAAGTTGAACTTACGACATCGACATCTGGTGCGACAGATCGTTCAATATCGGTAACTTCTTCCGGACGCTCGTCCACTAAAAGGATAATTAATTTTGCTTCAGGATGGTTCTTGGAAATGCTATTCGCGATTTCTTTGATAAGCATTGTTTTTCCAGCTTTTGGTGGGGCGACGATTAACCCACGTTGGCCATACCCAACCGGTGTCATCAAATCTATGATTCTTGTTGATAATTTATCAGATTCTGATTCCAGTTTCATAAACCGGTCCGGATAAAGGGCGGTCAGTGCCGGGAAATGAACCCGGTCTTTTGAAGAATCCGGGTCTTCACTGTTTACAGCATCTACATGGAGCAGACCGTAGTAACGTTCATTTTCTTTAGGTGGTCGCACTTTTCCAGAAATTTTATCTCCATTACGGAGATCGAATCTACGAATTTGGGAAGCTGAGATATAGATATCTTCCGCGCTCGGTGAATAGTTGATGGGGCGCAGGAAACCGAATCCTTCCGACGGGATGATTTCGAGCACCCCATCCATGAACAGGAAGCCATCTTTTTCCGCTTGGCTCTTTAAAATAGCAAAGATAAGTTCCTTTTTCGTTAATTTCGCATAATAGGAAATTTTGTACTCTTTTGCTAATGCATATAATTCTTTTAGTGTTAATGTTTCCAATTGGGAAATTGTTAATTCCGCCATAAATATATCACGCCTATTCTTTTGTCTTTGGTTTGCTATTATTTTATAAATTTATCACGTATTAACGGTCTGTAATACCCCCTCCTCTAAACATGAGGGAAACCCAATATGTGAAGGCTGGGGGATAAACAGTCCGTAAATCCCTGATTCTGTTTAACTAACATTCAGTGAGGGAGATAAGGGTACGCCCACTGAATGAGTTTCACTTTATGTCCATTTCTATGGTTGAATGGTGTTCCTGGAAGAAATGAAGAGAAATTGGAAGTAAGATTGGAAGTGTGCGATTGGCTAGCTTTCATTCTTTTATTGATAGAATAACCAAATAACACGTGTTCTAAACATATCTTATATTACACGTTTACTCTGGATTATTCAACATCTTCTCGTCCATTTAACGTAATATTTTGCTGAAAATTTTCTTATTAGAGGAAATCAGGAGGAAAGAGGTTGGGACATCCACTTAAAGTCTCAACCTCTTCCTTATTCTTAGTCTATTCGGCTTCATTCATTACTAAGTTTGGTTTTTTGATTAGACTATGTTCGCCTTGGATAAAGCGGACGGTGCCGCTTTTAGCGCGCATGACGACACTTTCAGTTGTTGCTTTGGACCCTTTGAACTGGACACCTTTCAGCAATTCTCCGTCGGTTACGCCGGTTGCTGCGAAGATGGCGTCGTCTCCTTTACAGAAGTCTTCCATTTTAAATACTTTATTGATATCTTCTATTCCCATTGCTTTACAACGAGCAAGTTCTTCATCATTTTTCGGCAGTAGTTTTCCTTGGATTTCTCCGCCAAGACATTTTAATGCTGCAGCCGCAAGAACACCCTCAGGTGCACCACCGCTGCCGAGTAAAATATCGACACCTGTCCAATCAAAAGCAGTATTGATCGCACCTGCTACGTCACCATCTGCAATCACTTTAATCCGGGCACCTGCTTCACGGATTTCTTGAATCAGTTTGGCATGACGCGGGCGATCGAGTACGGTGACAAGTACGTCTTCAATTTTTTTATTTTTTGCCTCGGCTACACTGCGGAGGTTATCGATGACGGGTGCGTTAATATCTACTTTTCCAACTGCCGCCGGGCCAACTGCAATTTTATCCATATACATATCCGGAGCGTGGAGCAACGTATCTTTATCCGCAATTGCAACAACTGATAGGGCGTTCCAGGATCCGTGGGCGACAAGGGATGTACCTTCCAGCGGATCGACTGCGACATCCACCTTAGGACCTTCTCCGGTACCAAGTTCTTCACCAATATAAAGCATTGGCGCCTCGTCCATTTCCCCTTCTCCGATTACGACTACCCCTTCCATCGGAATCGTATCAAATACATCCCGCATCGCTGAGGTCGCGGCATCATCTGCATCGTTCTTCTCGCCTCTCCCCATCCAACGGGCGGATGATAAAGCTGCTGCTTCCGTTACTCGAACTAACTCCATTGATAAACTTCTTTCCATCTGTTGTCCTCTCCCCTTCAAGAAGTTGTTCAAAAAGTCCGGTGAAAAGGACATTTCGTGAAAAAGGAAGTTCTACTAAAACAATCCACGTCTGTAGACAACGTAGAACTCACCACACACGCAAAAAACTCGTTGCCTCATGTACCGGTCCGACGTACATTCCGGGGCCGGAAGCCCTCGCACCTCGAAATTAGACGCACACCACGTACCAGCGTTGGTGTTGCAATAACGATTAGCGCACACTTAATCGACTTCGGTCCTTTTCATCCTCTTTTTGAACCCTCTTCAATAAAATATCCTCATCCCAAAAGGAGATTTTATTGTATGAACCTACAGAACAGGCATCAAAAGTTACGAATTCTGCAATTGGATAATTTCTTCTTCTGTCATTTCTTCACGCCAAATACTGGCACCAAGAGCGGAAAGTTTCTCTGTAATCTGTTCATAGCCTCTATCGATATGATCTATACCAGTTATCTCTGTGATTCCATTGGCCATAAGACCGGCAACAATAAGGGAAGCGCCTGCTCTTAAATCAGATGCTTTCACCTTCGCCCCTTCCAACTGGACTGGCCCGGAGACGATGACCGAACCGCCTTCCACCTTGATTTCAGCATTCATACGCCTTAATTCATCAATATGCTTTAAGCGGGCGGAATAAATTGTGTCTGTAATGACCCCGGTATCTTTAGCTTTTGTCAACAACGATGTAAACGGTTGCTGGAGGTCGGTTGGAAATCCAGGATATACTAACGTTTTGATATCGACACTATGCAATTTTTTACCCGGTTTAATAAGAAGTTGCTCATCACTCTCTTCAATGGTGACACCCATTTCCCGAAGCTTGGCGATAAGTGATTCGATATGCTGGGGGATGACATTGTCAATCACGACTTCCTCCCCTTGAGCTGCTGCTGCAATTACGTATGTACCTGCTTCAATCCGGTCAGGGATAATCGTATGCGTGCACCCTTTCAGGCTCGGAACCCCTTCAATACGGATTACATCGGTTCCTACTCCTTTAATTTTTGCTCCCATGTTACTCAGGAGGGTTGCTACATCAATGATTTCCGGTTCTTTTGCCGCGTTTTCAATTACGGTTTTCCCTTTTGCCCTTACCGCTGCAAGCATAATATTAATCGTTGCACCGACACTGACGACGTCTAGATAAATCCTTGCACCGCGCAATTCTTCGGCACGAAGGTAAATGGCTCCCTGTTCATTCGTGACGGTCGCCCCCAGTGCTTCAAAACCTTTAATATGCTGATCAATCGGTCTTGGTCCAAGATAACATCCACCAGGTAAGCCGATGACGGCCTTTTTAAACTTGCCGAGCATTGCTCCCATGAAATAATAAGAGGCACGGAGTTTTTTCACTTTCCCGTTTGGAAGTGGCATAGCTACCATGTTTTCGGGGTTGATTGTAATGTCGTTCCCGTTTCGTGATGTTGTTCCACCGATTTCTTCTAAGAGGTCACTTAAAGTGTGTACGTCGGATATGTTTGGCAAGCCTTCAATCGTTACTTCCGAATCGGCTAAAATCGATGCTGGAAGTAAGGCCACTGCACTGTTTTTTGCACCACTTACTCTTATTTTTCCATTAAGCGGATGTCCACCTTCAATTAATATTTTCTGCATATCTTGATTCGCTCCTAAATGAGGCTATTTGAAATCTGTTCTTGAGGCCGGTACTTGTTGTCTCGGCCTCAAGTCACTCCGAATGAACAGATTCCCATTCTTTTTATCTTTCCTGTGTTCTTCGATTTTATACTATTTGTTTGCGTTGTTCCAGTCGGCTAGGAAGCGTTCGATTCCTTGGTCTGTGAGTGGGTGTTTCACAAGCTGCTCAAGAACGTTGTAAGGGATCGTTGAAATATGTGCTCCGTTTAAAGCTGCGTCTGTTACGTGCAGCGGGTGGCGGATGGATGCTGCGATGATTTCTGTTTTCACTTCATGACGGTCAAAGATTTCCGCAATTGTCGCAATTAATTCCATTCCGTTATGACCGATATCGTCAAGACGTCCTAAAAACGGTGATACGTACGTTGCACCTGCCCGAGCTGCAAGTAGCGCCTGATTCGCATTGAAGATCAGGGTAACGTTAGTTTTAATATTTAGGTCGCTGAATGCTTTTACAGCTTTTAAACCTTCTAGAGTCATTGGCACTTTAACCGTAATGTTCGGTGCAATTGCCGCCAACTCCTTACCTTCTTCAATCATGCCTTCTGCGTCTTCAGCGATTACTTCTGCACTGACAGAGCCAGATGTTACTTCTGTTGTAATTTCACGAAGCCTGTCATGGAAAGATACGCCTTCCTTCGCTACAAGGGATGGGTTGGTTGTTACACCAGCCAGTACCCCTAGGGCATTTGCCGCTTTGATTTCTTCTATATTCGCTGTATCAATAAAAAATTTCATCGTAATCCCTCCATGTGAAGATTTTTTATCACGTATTAACGGTCGATCCGTAAATCCCTGATTCTGTTCAACTAACATTCAATGGAGGGGTAAGGGTACCTCCACTGAATGAGTTTCACTTTATGCTTGTTGAGAAGAACCAAATTCACGCATTTTCTCTTTAACTGTTGCTTTAATTGCTTCTGTACCTGGTCCTAAATATTTACGTGGATCATATAGATCTGGTTTTTCGTTAAGAACTTTACGCACTGCTTCTGCCTGTGCCATTTGGTTCTCCGTATTTACGTTAATTTTTGCAGTTCCAAGTGAAATCGCTCTTTGGATATCTTTCAGTGGAATCCCTGTTCCACCGTGAAGCACAAGTGGGATTTGTACGAGGTTCAGGATTTCTTCCATTTCTTTAAAGCCAAGGTTAGGTTCTCCTTGATATGGTCCGTGAACAGAACCTAATGCTGGTGCAAGACAGTCAACATTTGTTTCGTCAACGAGCTTTTTACATTCATCCTTGTCAGCATACATGATTCCGCCAATGACTCCGTCTTCTTCCCCACCTACTGTACCTACTTCCGCTTCAACGGATACTCCGTGGATATGAGCGAGTTCGACTACTTTTTTCGTTGTTGCGATATTTTCTTCAATTGGTGAGTGTGATGCGTCAATCATAACGGACGTAAAGCCAGCATGAATTGCTTCTGCACATAACTCAAAGCTTGTACCATGGTCTAAGTGAATCGCAACAGGTACGGTTGTTCCGTATGATTCCATTAACGATTTCACCATTGCTACAACTACTTTCAGACCGCCCATATATTTACCGGCACCTGCGGAAACTCCTAGAATAACCGGAGATTGCTCCTCTTCTGCAGCTTGTAGGATTGCTTGAGCATATTCTAAATTATTAATATTGAACTGACCAACGGCATACCCGTTTTCTTTCGCTTTTTCGAGCATGTCTTTCATTGATACTAATGACATGGTAATTCCTCCTTTGATGTATGAAAAGCAACTGCCCAATTCGAATTCGTCCTTCTAACGACATCTTTCGTCTTTAGAGCAAAAAATCCGCATCGGCATTTATACTATAAGAATACCAACTCCTAATCATTGGTGCAACTGATTCTCATACTTGTCTCTTAGATGTAATATCCCCCTATTTCCCCCAAGAAGCCGATTGTAGCGCTGTTACAGGCGATTGACGTCCTTTTGGTTGTGAAAAATGTAACAAAATTTTCGAGTTTACTCCATTAATACATCACCGATCGCATCTTCCACGATAACCGGAATGTCTTCAATATTGAACGGTTTTGCCAAAATTTTCTTCACCTGCGGAAAATCTTGCAGTTCCATTTCAATTTTTTCCACGAGTCCACTCATCACAATTGTTGGGACCGATTGCTCCATTTCTCTTATTCTCTCCAGAACTCCAATCCCGTCGACCAATGGTAACTTGTAGTCCAACATTACTAAATCAAATTGCTTCTCCCCAAGCAAGTCAATAGCTTCCTTCCCATCAGATGCCGTCGTGATCTCATAGCCGGCGTTCATTAAGATGTCAGTAAGCAGTAGGCGTATCCCTGGTTGGTCATCTACAATCAATAACTCCTTTGTCATTATTTTTTGCCCCCTTTTTCATTCTCCCCATTTCTTAAGTTCGCTAAAAAAAGAAAATATCCTGCTTTTTTAATGAATTATGCAAATTGTTTACAGGGAAATATTGGATAAAGACATATTTTTAAGGTCCTAAGTCAATTTTCGCAAATGTTGATTGCTTTCATTCAGCGTAAGTATTTTGTGCATTCATTTTATTGGCGTTCTAATTACCGTTCAGTTGCCCGGCGGACGGATGCTTTCCACGGGCACGGCCTCAGCCTCCTCGGAAGAAAACCGCTTCCTGCGGGGTCTTCGGACTCGTGCTATTCCCGTAGGAGTCACTGTCCGCCGGGCAACTGAACTGATAGGAGCAATTATTATAAATGGAAACTATTCTCTTCAGATCAGCATTCTATTCCTAAATTGAAAAATAGTGCTCCAAATTTAGCCTTTCCTCGGAGCAGTCCAGACACCTCGAGACTCCTGCGGGAGGATAGGCTTGGTGAGACCCCGCAGTGGGCTTGCCCACGAGGAGGCTCACCAGCCGCCCGCGGAAAGCGAGAGGTGTCTGGACTGCGAACCTCCAGAAGAAAGTTGCCGACACTTACGCTGAATGAAAGCAATAAGCAAGGGTCAATTAAAAAAGCCGATGCATAAAGCATCAGCTCTTGTCTCCATTTACAATTTTTTCAATAAAACCATTAAACAGTGGTTGAGGGCGGGTTGGTCGTGATGTGAATTCTGGGTGGAATTGACAAGCGACAAACCACGGGTGGTCTTTTAATTCAATAATCTCTACTAACCTTTCATCGGGGCTAAGTCCTGAAATAATGAACCCATTTTCCTCAAGCTGTTTCCGATATGCATTGTTAACTTCATAGCGGTGACGGTGACGTTCTTCAATCATATCACTTTCGCCGTAAGCCGCTTTCGCTTTCGTTCCCGCCACTAGTTTACATGGGTAGGCACCGAGACGAAGTGTTCCGCCAAGGTCTTCTACGTCCTCTTGTTCTGGACGAAGCGAGATAACTGGATGTGGTGTTTCCGGATCAATTTCTGTAGAGTGAGCATCTTCCAGGCCGAGCACATTACGGGCAAACTCGACTGTTGCAAGCTGCATTCCTAAGCAGATTCCAAAGAATGGAATTTTATTTTCCCTTGCATAGCGAATCGCCTCAATTTTCCCGTCAACGCCTCGAGTACCGAAGCCGCCTGGTACAACAATTCCGTCCACATGAGATATTTCTTCTTCAATCGCTTCTTTTGTTAGTGTCTCTGAATTAATCCAGTGGATATTAATGTCTGCATCATAGTCGTAACCTGCATGTTTCAAGGATTCTACAACAGAAAGGTAAGCATCCTGCAGTTCCACATACTTCCCAACAAGTCCGATGTCAATTGTTTTCGATAGGTTTCTTACCCTTTCAAGCAGTTGGAACCAGTCATCCATTTTTGCTTGCGGGTATTCCAAACCGAAATGCTTCAAAACGATGTCATCCAAATGTTGTTCCTGAAGGGAAATCGGCACTTGATAAAGGGTATCCGCATCCGGCATTTCAATTACCGCATCTTTTGCTATATCACAGAATAAAGCAATTTTTTCTTTTTGTTCTCTGGAAACCTCCACTTCAGTACGAAGCACGATAATATCTGGTTGAATCCCTAGTGAACGTAATTCCTTCACACTGTGCTGTGTCGGTTTCGTTTTAAGTTCACCGGCTGCTGCAAGGTAAGGAACAAGTGTACAATGGATATACATGACACTGTTTCTTCCTACTTCATTTTTAATCTGGCGAATAGCTTCAAGGAAAGGAAGTGACTCAATATCGCCGACCGTACCGCCTATTTCAGTAATGACGACATCCGCATTCGTTGCGCTGCCTGCACGGAAAACTTGGTCTTTAATTTCATTTGTAATATGTGGGATGACTTGGACGGTACCGCCGAGATAATCGCCGCGTCTTTCTTTTTTAATAACGGTGGAATACACTTTACCCGTTGTGATATTACTGTATTTGTTCAGATTAATATCAATGAACCGTTCATAGTGACCAAGGTCCAAATCCGTTTCCGCACCATCATTCGTTACGAAAACCTCTCCGTGCTGATACGGACTCATTGTGCCCGGATCCACGTTGATATATGGATCGAATTTCTGAATGGTCACCTTCAAACCACGATTTTTCAATAAGCGACCAAGTGAGGCAGCTGTAATACCTTTTCCTAATGAAGAGACAACTCCACCTGTAACAAAAATATATTTAGTCACTGCTCTTTCCCTCTTTCTTTCCTAAGATTCTATTTATATGTTGCCCGAAGACAAACATTTATAACTTATTTGGCAGCACCCTCTAAAATAATAAAAGCGCCTTCCCATTTTTTTCTGGGAAAACGCCTGTTTGTCGATTAAGGAGCCCAAATAAAATTCTACTTATCCTATGAAAAAAAGTCAAGTGGGCTTCCTCATTTTTTATTCTTCTTCCTCGTCGTCAAGGTCGATTTCTACATCGAGTTCTTCCTCGTCTTCTTCGTCTAGATCTTCGTCAAAGTCTTCATCGAATTCATCAATTCCCACTATCTCTCCGTCCTCGTCAACCTCTTCTTCGCCAAGCTCAACAAGGTCTCCTTCGTATTCCAGTTCTTCCTCTTCATCAAATTCGTCTGCTTTTTTCTTTTTCCGTTTCTTAGGTGTTTGTGTGATTTGTTCGTCTGCTTGGTCGATTGGGTACCATTCTTTTAGGCCCCATATGTTTGAGCCTAGTGTTATAAAGCGACCGTCAACGTTGAGCTCTGTGTAGAATTGAGCAATTTGATTTTCTTTTGCTTGTTTGGTTAGTCCTTTTAGTTCTGTAATTTGGTTATAGAGTTCCTGGAAATCTAATGCTTTTTTTGTGTCTTTTAAAATGAGACTGGCTAGGCCGAGCATGGATTTTCCTTTTAATTCTTCGCGGCTGTATTGATCTAACACAAATACGCACTCCTTTTACTGTATATTAATAAATGATTGATTACATTTCTATATTACTAAGATAAACATACCTTTCATTATATACAAGTATGTAGTGTTTATGCTAGGGTTTTTGGCTAAAAAGTTAAGTTTTCAGTGGGATATTTCATATTGACTTCCTTTTTCCAAGGATAAGACGTTGCATAAGGAAAAAAACATCTTTTATTTTCTCTTTTAGACAGATGTAGCGCGGCATTGGGAAAACAAATAACGGTTCTTTTCCCTTTTGGAAGGGAACTGCGTAATAATGGGAAGAGAAATACCGTTTATTTTCCCATTTGAACGGAGGATGCATAGTATTGGGAAAAGAATTGCCGGTTATTTTCCCATTTGAACGGTGGGTGCATAGTATTGGGAAAAGAATTGCTGGTTATTTTCCCATTTGAACGGCGGGTGCATAGTATTGGGAAAAGAAACGACGGTTATTCGCCCATTCGGACAAAGTGACCCTATGATTTGGAAAAGAAACACCGGTTATTTGCCCATTCGAACAAAGTGACCGCAGGATTGGGAAAAGAAACACCGGTTATTTGCCTATTCGGACAAAGTGAGCGCACGATTGAGAAAAGAAACACCATCCCGAGCAGTAAAATACATAACTACCCTATACACGAAAAATCCGAACAAAACGCTCTCCCTCGATTTGTTCGGATTTACAATCTTAATTATGAACGTTATATTTTACCCAAAAAAATCACATATTCCTTCGATACTGCCCGCCGACTTCATATAAAGCAGTCGTGATTTGGCCGAGGCTCGCAACTTTGACGGTTTCGAGGAGTTCGGCGAAGATGTTGCCTCCTTGGACTGCTACTTGTTTGAGACGACTTAGAGCTGCTTCTGTTTCATCTGCATGCTGCTTTTGGAATTTGCGCAGTTCTGTAATTTGATGTTGTTTCTCTTCTTGGGAGGCACGGGCAAGCTCCATGGAATCAATCTCTTCATCACTTGGCGGGTTCGGGTTTACATACGTGTTCACCCCGATAATCGGAAGTTCACCGGAATGTTTCTTGCTTTCATAGTAAAGTGATTCTTCCTGGATTTTCCCCCGCTGGTATTGCCGTTCCATTGCTCCGAGCACACCTCCACGGTCATTCATCCGCTCAAACTCTTGGAGCACTGCTTCTTCGACAAGATCCGTCAATTCCTCGACGATAAAAGAACCTTGGGTGGAGTTTTCATTTTTCGTCAGTCCGAATTCTTTATTGATGATCATTTGGATCGCCATCGCTCGGCGCACGGATTCTTCTGTCGGTGTCGTGATTGCCTCGTCATATGCATTCGTGTGTAAGGAATTTGTATTATCTTGGATTGCTAGAAGTGCTTGCAGTGTTGTACGGATATCGTTAAAGTCAATCTCTTGGGCGTGTAGGGAGCGTCCAGAAGTCTGGACATGGTATTTAAGTTTTTGACTTCGCTCATTTGCTCCGTATTTTTCCCTTAAAACGATCGACCAAATCCTGCGGGCAACCCGGCCAATTACCGTATATTCCGGGTCCAGTCCATTCGAAAAGAAGAAGGACAGGTTTTGTGCGAATTTATTCACGTCCATGCCCCGGCTTAAATAATATTCCACATAGGTGAACCCATTTGCGAGTGTGAAGGCGAGCTGGGTAATTGGATTTGCACCAGCCTCCGCAATATGGTAGCCCGAGATGGAGACAGAATAATAGTTGCGCACATTTTTTTCAATAAAATATTCCTGGATATCCCCCATCATGCGCAGGGCGAATTCTGTTGAGAAGATACATGTGTTTTGCCCTTGATCTTCTTTTAAAATATCGGCTTGAACGGTTCCGCGAATGGTGGAAACTGTTTTATTCTTAATAGTTTCATATTCCTCATCTGTCGGTTTCCGGCCATGTTCTTCTGTAAATTTATCAATTTGTTGATCGATTGCTGTATTGAAATACATCGCTAAAATAATTGGGGCCGGTCCGTTAATCGTCATAGAGACGGAGGTGAGCGGGTTCGTCAAATCAAAGCCTGCATACAATTTCTTCATATCTTCGAGGGTACATATATTGACGCCACTTTCTCCGACCTTTCCGTAAATATCCGGGCGCTCTGCCGGGTCTTCACCATATAGAGTAACAGAGTCAAAGGCGGTCGAAAGCCGTTTTGCCTCGGAATCTTTTGATAAATAATGGAATCTCCGGTTCGTCCGCTCTGGCGTCCCTTCTCCAGCGAATTGACGGGTTGGATCTTCCCCTTCCCGCTTGAACGGAAATACTCCTGCTGTGAATGGGAATCTGCCCGGAACGTTTTCTTTCATAAGCCAGCGGAGGCGTTCACCCCAGTCTTGGAATTTCGGGAAGGCGACTTTCGGGATCTTGAGACCAGACAAGGATTCTGTTGTGATTTCCGTAACGATATCCTTATCACGGACTTTAAAGGTCATCGTGTCCTGACTATATTTTTCCTGCGTATCATCCCATGATTCAAGCAGCTCTAGCGAATGATTGCTCAGCTGTTTTTTATATTGGGTTATAGTTTGTTCTAGTAATTCTTTCGCTTCAGGGTCCTCGATGATTTCCAAAGTTCCTTGCAGCTGATACAGTTTTCGCGCTATCTCGCTTTGATTTTCGGTTTGTTTATTATAATCACGGACGATACTAGCAATTTCCCGTAAATAATGGCGGCGATCTCCGGAGATGATTTGATTTTGCTTCTCGGAAAGGACATGCCTTTCAAACTCAACCTCCTCCTCCCATCCGTAGCGCTCGTTCAGCGTATCGATAATGGAAGCAAATAGAGAATTCGTTCCTGTATCATTGAATTGGCTCGCAATCGTTCCGAATACTGGATATTTTGTTTTGTCTTGACCGAAAAGCATGCGGCTCCGCTCATATTGTTTACGTACTTGATTCAACGCATCTTCTGAACCCCGTTGTTCGAACTTGTTAATGACGATAAAATCCGCGTAATCAATCATATCAATCTTCTCAAGCTGAGTGGGAGCACCGAATTCAGCGGTCATGACGTACATGGAAAGATCTGTGACATCGGTAATTGCAGCATTTCCTTGGCCAATCCCGCTCGTTTCCACAATGACAAAGTCAAAACCAGTTGCCCTGACGACATCAAGGACATCATTAATTGCCGTGGAAAGTTCGTCCCGCGATTCCCTCGTTGCAAGTGAGCGCATATAGACGCGATCATGAAAAATAGCATTCATACGAATCCTATCACCGAGTAATGCTCCGCCAGTTTTCCGTTTCGTCGGGTCGATGGAGATGACGGCAATCTTTTTATCGGGAACTTCATTAAGGAAGCGGCGTATGAGTTCATCCGTAAGCGAACTTTTCCCCGCTCCACCTGTACCCGTAATCCCAAGCACGGGAATCGCTTGATCTGCTTTACTGCGAAATTCTTCGAGAAGCTGTTGTTTCTCCTTGGAATCGCTCGGCGTGTTTTCCATATACGTAATGAACTTCGCCATGGCGTCCCGCTCACTCTTGTATAAACGCTCTTTCTCCTTTTCAATCTGAAGCGGCGTTGGAAAGTCGCTCGCTTCCATCATTCGGTTAATCATACCTTGAAGACCGTATTTACGACCATCCTCAGGGGAAAATATCCAGTCAACCCCATAATTATGAAGTTCTTTAATTTCCCTCGGGATAATCGTTCCACCTCCACCACCGAAAACTTTAATATGGTCGGCATCGTTTTCTTTTAATAGATCGATAATATATTTAAAATATTCGACGTGTCCGCCTTGATAAGAAGAGACGGCAATCGCTTGAGCATCTTCCTGAATCGCAGCGTAGACGACTTCTTCCACGGAACGGTTATGACCGAGGTGGATAACTTCTGCCCCAGTTGCTTGCAGGATTCGGCGCATTATATTGACCGAGGCATCGTGGCCATCAAATAGGCTTGATGCCGTGACAAAACGAATCGGATTTTTCGGTTTGTAAACTTCTACTTGTTGCATGATGTTTCTCCTCCCCTTTGGATCATCATTTTTTATGCAAGAGGCCATGGAGGTTCAGCTTAATTTGGATATCGATGTATTCTTCTATCGTGAACTTCTGTTGCAGAATCCACCGACGAAAGCCCCACATATGGCCTTGAACAAAGATATTATTCGCTGCTATGCTTACTTCCTCTTCATTTAATGCATCCGGGTAGCAAGAAAGGATAAGCTTCTCAAGCATAGCGACCATATCTTTCTCCTTTTGCAGCACATATTTCCTCGTCTCCTTATTTAAGCCTTTTATTTCTTGATAGAGAACGAGAATTTCTTCCTGCATGTCATCCATAAGCTCATAATAAAACTTGAAAACTGCCTTCAAATTTTCCTCTGAAGGGTTTTCCAGCTGCAGCTCTGTTTCAAAATGATCGCGCACGCCATCATAAATGTAATCGCAAACAAGAAAAAGGACATCTTCCTTCTTTCTAATATATTCATAAAGTGTACCGATACTGAAGCCAGATTCTTTAGCGATTTCCCTCGTTGTCGTCCGGTGGAAGCCCTTCTCTTTAAAAAGCCGAATCGCGCCTTGAATCATCTGATCGCGGCGTTTTTTGATCAGGTCTTCGTCTTTTACGGAGGAGATAATTCGACTCTTATCCATCATCTGTAAAGCCTCCTTCCTTCTTCCATCTTGCGTACCAGTCTATCGCGAGTTTGTAAGGATCCGCATCTGCCTTGATTGGCTCAAGGTGTCTCTTTGATTCGATAAATTGTTTCACCTCTCGCCAAATTTCTTCGCGGATGAGTTCATAGACTTCAAGTTCTTGCTGCATCTTACGTTTTCTTTTTCCTTCGTGGGTCTTGTAGAGATATTCATGATGGTCTTTGATTTTTCCCCACAGTTTATCGATTCCTTTATTTTCCGTCGTGATCGTCTTGATGATCGGGGTTTCCCGTTCTTCGGTTGCGGTGATCATGACAAGTTCTTTCAGTAATGCTTTCAATTTACCGAAGCCTGGGAGGTCTGCTTTGTTCACGACGAAAAGATCAGCGATTTCCATAATGCCTGCTTTAAAAATCTGGAGCACATCCCCACTGTTCGGGGTAAGGACGACGGCTGTTGTGTCGACGATTTTCATGATGTCGAGCTCGGACTGGCCGACACCGACTGTTTCGACTAAAATCACATCAAACCCGTAGGCATCACATATGCGCACCGCATCCTTTGTTGCCCGGGCAAGGCCACCGAGACTACCGCGCGTCGCCATACTGCGGATGAACACGCCGTCATCAAGGAAATGTTCATTCATACGGACCCGGTCCCCGAGGAGTGCGCCACCACTAAATGGACTTGTTGGATCAACCGCGATAACAGCACACGTTTTCCCCTCACTCCGGATCTGGGTGACAAGCCTGTTTACAAGGGAGCTCTTACCTGCGCCAGGTGAGCCAGTCAGCCCTACATATACAGCGTGTTTCCGCTCGCTGAACACCGCACTTAACAGCTCCAGCTTTTCCGGATGATCATCTTCCACCAGCGTAATCGCCCGAGCAAGCGCACGTATATCCTTTTGTTTCAACCGTTCAACTAACGTCTGCATGATGCCCTTCCTTTCCACCGGGACATGGGGTCAGAGCTGTTGTCCCAGTTTGCTGGGACAAGTGCTCTGACCCTAGTGTCCCACTTCTTACTGGGACAGGCGCTCTGACTCCACTGTCCCGCTTCATACTGGGACAGGCGCTCTGACCCCACTGTCCCGCTTCATACTGGGACAGGCGCTCTGACCCCGTGTCCCACTTCTTACTGGGACAAGTGCTCTGACCCCGTGTCCCAACCCCACTGTCCCGCTTCATACTGGGACAGGTGCTCTGACCCCAGTGTCCCAGTTTATTTTGTGATGGTGCGGCCGATGACGAGGCGTTGGACTTCTTGGGTGCCTTCGTAAATTTGGGTGATTTTCGCGTCACGCATATAGCGTTCGACCGGATAATCTTTCGTATAGCCGTAACCGCCGAAGATTTGGACTGCTTCTACAGTAATCCGCATGGCTGCGTCTCCTGCGAATAGTTTGGACATGGCGGATTCTTTTCCGTATGGTTTTCCGTTACTCTCAAGCCATGCTGCCTGGTACGTTAATAAACGGGCGGCTTCGACTTCTGTTGCCATGTCAGCAAGTTTAAATGAAATTCCTTGGTTATGGGCAATTGGTTTTCCAAACTGTTCTCTTTCTTTCGCGTAATTTATCGATGCGTCGAGTGCTCCTTGGGCAATCCCGACAGCTTGGGCAGCGATTCCGTTTCTCCCGCCATCTAGAGTTGTCATCGCAATTTTAAAGCCTTCCCCTTCTTCGCCAAGTAAGTTCTCTTTCGGTATCCGACAGTTTTCAAAAATTAATTCGGTCGTAGGTGACGAACGAATACCGAGTTTTTTCTCCTTTTTACCAAAGGTGAAGCCTTCTGTTCCTTTCTCCACGATGAATGCACTGATGCCCTTGTGGTTTGCAGCAGGATCCGTTTTCGCAAAAACGATATAGATATCGGCAACCCCACCATTTGTAATCCAAACTTTATTGCCATTTAATATATAATCGTCACCATCTTTTTTCGCAATGGTCTTCATCGCTGCAACGTCACTTCCTGCACCTGGTTCAGATAAGGCATAGGCACCAAGTGCTTCCCCAGTCGCAAGCAGGTAAAGAAACGTCTTCTTCTGCTCCTCCGTACCGTACTTATAAATCGGCCAGCTAGCAAGGGATAAATGGGCAGACAATGTCACACCGGTAGACGCACAAACACGGGACAATTCTTCAACCGCAATACAATAACTTACGAAGTCTGCACCAATTCCACCGTATTTTTCCGGCCATGGGATTCCAGTCAGACCGAGTTCTGCCATTTTATCAAAAATCTCCCGGTCAAAGCGTTCTTCCTCATCTCTTTCGGCTGCAGTCGGTTCCACTTCATTCATCGCAAATTCGCGGACCATTTTCCGCAGCATTTCCTGTTCTTCCGTCAGTTGAAAATTCATTTTTGTTCACTCCTAATCCAGTAAGTTTTTCGATATGACGACATGTTGGATTTCATTGGTACCTTCATAAATCTGGGTAACTTTTGCTTCCCGGAAAAACCGTTCGATGGCGTAATCTTCGGTATATCCGTAGCCGCCATGAATTTGTACCGCTTCAATCGCGGTCTTCATCGCCGTGTTTGATGCGTACATTTTCGCCATGGATGCTTCTTTGCTGAGCAAAAGATTTTTTTCAACATGATCTACTGCCCGATAAACTAATAACCTGGCAGCTTCAACCTCTGTTGCCATATCGGCCAGTTTAAATGAAATTCCTTGATGGTGGGCGATTGGTTTGCCGAATTGTTCACGCTCTTTAGCATAATCGATTGCATGCTCAAGAGCAGCCTCTGCAATACCAAGGCCTTGGGCAGCGATACCAATGCGTCCGACATTCAGGTTCGCCATCGCAATTTTGAAGCCTTCTGTTTCTCCTCCGAGGAGTTGCTCTTTCGGTACTTTACAGTGGTCAAAATTCAGTGTAACCGTCCCAGTACCATGCATGCCCATTTTCTTCTCGGCTTTCCCGATAGAAAAACCGGGGGTTTCCCTTTCCACGATAAAGGCACTAACTCCACTCGTCCCTTCACCGGTTCTTGCAAATGTAATGAACGTATCTGCATGGGTACCATTCGTGATGAACAGTTTCGAGCCGTTTAAAATATAGTGGTCCCCGTCTCTTTTTGCCGTTGTTTTAATATTTGCAGCGTCCGAGCCTGCACCAGGTTCCGTGAGCGCGAATGCTCCTACATATTCTCCGCTTGCGAGCTTCGGGATATATTTTTCTTTCTGTTGTTCCGTACCAAATTTTAAAATCGGGTTCGTACCAACGGATGTATGAACAGATAAGATAGCACCGATACCGGCACTCACCTTTGAAATTTCGTTAATAGCAATAATGTACGATGTGAAATCCATTCCACTTCCACCGTACTGCTCTGGAATTGGAATCCCCATTAAACCGAGCTTACCCATTTTCCGGATCACTTCTTCTGGAAAGCGGTCTTCACGCTCCATCCGATCCACTTCATTCGCAATCTCTGTTTCGGCAAAATCACGGACCATTTTACGGATCATTTCCTGTTCTTCGGTAAATGTCAAATCCATCCCGGTTACCCCCTTTGCTGTTCTCTTGCTGTATTAACTATATACGTAAAAGCCACGACCGGATTTCTTACCGTGCCAGCCCGCTTTCACATATTTTCTAAGTAATGGGCACGGACGATATTTACTGTCTGCAAAACCATCATAGAGCACTTCCATAATGTAGAGACATGTATCAAGCCCGATGAAATCTGCCAGCTGAAGTGGTCCCATCGGGTGATTCATACCGAGCTTCATCACCGTATCAATATCTTCTGGTGAAGCGACACCTTCGTAAACCGCATAAATCGCTTCGTTTATCATCGGCATTAAAATCCGGTTCGCTGCAAAACCTGGGAAATCAGCAACTTCAACTGAAGTCTTCCCGAGTTCTTCCGCCATCTGAGAAATTTTTTCATATGTCTCATCATTTGTTTGAATCCCCCGGATGACTTCGACGAGCTCCATAACCGGGACCGGGTTCATAAAATGCATGCCGATAACTTGTTCCGGACGATTTGTTACAGCGGCAATTTCCGTGATCGGTAAAGATGATGTATTCGTCGCTAAAATTGTATGAGCTGGAGTAATTTCATCCAGTTCACGGAAAAGATTTGTTTTCACGTCCATATTTTCAACAATTGCTTCGATGACTAAATCACAAGTACGCGCATCTTCTAGTTTCTTTGCCCGCTTCAGATTGTTCAGCGTTGATGCCTTCTCTTCATCCGTGATTCTCGTCTTTTGGACGGCACGGGTGAGGAGTTTTTCAATTCGTTGTATCCCTGCATCAAGCGCTGTTTCATTTGCATCGTGTAAAAGCACTTCAAAACCAGCTTGGGCCGCCACTTGGGCGATCCCTGCCCCCATTTGCCCTGCACCGATTACCATTACGCGTTTAATTGTCATCATCGTTCCCCCTTATTTCACTTCAATTAAGATGGCATCTCCTTGACCGCCGCCACTACAGATCGCGGCAATTCCGAGACCGCCACCTCTTCTTTTCAGTTCATGGATAAGTGTTAAAATAATTCTTCCGCCACTTGCTCCGATTGGGTGACCAAGTGCAACTGCCCCGCCATTGACATTTACTTTCTCCATATCAATTCCAGCGATTTCCCCACTTGCGAGCGACACAACAGCGAATGCTTCGTTGATTTCATAGAGTTCAATATCCTCTTTTGTATAGCCAGTTTTCTTTAAAAGTTCGTTAATGACAAGACCTGGCGTTTGCGGGAAATTCTCTGCTTCAACGGCAACTTCTGCGTGACCGAGAATCGTTGCGAGCGGTGTTTTCCCAAGTTTCTCCGCTGTATCATCACCCATCACAACAAATGCACAGGCCCCGTCGTTTACGCCTGGTGCGTTACCAGCTGTAATCGTTCCATCTTTATCAAATGCCGGGCGCAATTTCGCAAGTTTTTCGATACTCGTATCTTTCCGTGGTGCTTCATCTGTATCAATAAGGACCGGATCCCCTTTTCGCTGCGGAATTTCAACAGGGACAATCTCATCTTTGAATTTACCTTCTTCAATTGCTTCAACTGCCCGCATATGACTCCGGTAGGCCCACTCATCTTGAGCTTCGCGGCTGACATCGTATTTATTCGCTGTGCTGTTTCCATAATTCCCCATATGGACACCTTCAAAGGAGCAGGTGAGTCCGTCGTGAATCATTAAATCTACAACAGGTCTGTCACCCATCCGGTGTCCCCAGCGGGCATCTTTTAAAATATAAGGGGCATTACTCATGCTTTCCATTCCACCTGCTACGATCGTGTCCTCATCTCCTAGACGAATGAGTTGATCGGCGAGAGTAACGGCGCGAAGTCCGGATGCACAGACTTTGTTGATTGTTTCTGTTTTCACGTTCCAAGGGAGTCCGGCTTTTCTTGCTGCTTGGCGGGAAGGGATTTGGCCTTGGCCACCTTGTAGTACAGTTCCCATAATCACTTCATCGATTTGGTCACCTTCCAAGTTTGCTTGTTTGACCGCTTCAGAAATAACTTTTCCACCAAGGTCTGTTGCTTGGAGAGGTTGTAATCCGCCTCCGAATCTTCCAAATGGAGTTCTTGCACCTGACACAATTACTGATTTTCTCATTATGATCCTCCTAAAAAAATATATTAGCGCGTCTGATTGATCGCTCGCTCATTATAGGTTAGTAAATTTAGAGGTTGGGAAATAGATTAAAATAGTTCATTTCCCAACCTCAATTTATCACGTATTAACGGTCTGTAATACCCCCATCTCTAAACATGAGTAAAGCCCGAGGTGTGAAGGTGGGGATATACAGTCCGTAAATCCCTGATTCTGTTCAACTAACATTCAGTGGGGAGGGAAGGAATCCTCACTGAATGAAGGTTCACTTTATTATTACGCTGTTTTCTCTTCTTCTTCAGCAAATACGGAGATTGCTAGAATTTCAGCTACGTCAAGCGTGCCGATATCTTCGTCGACTTCTTTCGCTTTTGTTCCGTCGCTGATCATCGTCAAGCAGTATGGACAACCTGTCGAAATCATCGATGGGTTCACTTGTAATGCTTGTTCTGTACGGGCGACGTTGATGCGATTTCCGGTTGTTTCTTCCGCCCACATTAAGCCTCCGCCGGCCCCGCAGCACATGCCGTTTTCACGGGTACGGACCATTTCTACTAATTCCAGCCCCGGAATCGATTTCAAGATTTCCCGCGGTGGGTCATATACGCCATTATATCTGCCCAAATAACAGGAGTCATGGTACGTTAGGCGTTCATTGATCTGGCCGGTTGGCTGCAATTTTCCTTCCATGATTAAATCATAGAGTAATTGCGTATGATGGTAGACTTCCGCTTCAAAGCCAAAGTCTGGATACTCGTTTTTAAAGATATTATAGGCGTGCGGGTCAATTGTAACAATCTTCTTCACATTATATTTATTGAATTGCTTTATGTTCTTTTCTGCAATCTCTTGGAAAAGAAATTCATTTCCGATACGGCGGGCTGTATCTCCTGAGTTTGCTTCAGTGTTTCCTAAAATCGCAAAGCTGACACCTGCCCGGTTCATTAGTTTCGCAAAAGCAAGAGCGATTTTTTGGCTACGGCTATCGTAGGCCCCCATCGAACTTACCCAGAACAGGTATTCAAACTCTTTGTCTTCTTTCTTCAATTCTTTTACCGTCGGAATGTATACTGTTTCATCTTCTTCGCGCCATTTCACGCGATCTTTTTTCGATAGACCCCAAGGGTTACCTTGACGTTCGATATTTTGCACGGCACGTTGGATTTCAGAATCCATCTTCCCTTCCGTCATCACTAAGTAACGACGCAGGTCAATGATCGTTCCAACGTGTTCGTTATTTACTGGGCAAGCATCTTCACAGTTCCGGCAAGTCGTACATGCAGAAAGCTCTTCAGCAGTAATGACGTCACCTGCAAGACTCATATTTTGAATTGTTGCTGCAGCCTCTCCCTCGCTACTGGCCATATTTCCAGTAGAATTCGAGAATGCATAGCTCGGCACCCAAGGTGAATTACCAGTTACTGCTGCTCCCTTTTCTGTAAGATGATCACGCAGTTTAATCATAATATCCATTGGGGAAAGCATCTTCCCGGTACCTGCAGCTGGGCAGACGTCGGTACAACGGCCACATTCCACGCAGGCGTAAAAATCAATCATCTGGTATTGGCTGAAGTCCTCAATTTTCCCTACACCGAAGGAAATTTCTTCTTCCTCGTCTTCCGCGTCCATTTCAAAATCAATTTTTTCTAACTTTCCAGGAACCTTTTTACTTAAAAATACGTTGATTGGTGCTGCAATCAAGTGGAAGTGCTTGGATTGCGGAACGTATACTAAAAAGGTAAGCAACGTGAGCGTATGCACCCACCAAGCAACGAAAAACAGTACCATCGCTGTCTCTGGTGATAGAAAACTAAAAGCTGTTGCAATTAAACTCGCAACAGGCTCTGTCCAGGTTACTGCCCGTTCCTCCCAGAGCATGAGCATCCCATTTCCAGCAAGGACAGAAAGCATGAGTGTCCCGATGAAAATAAGTACAAGACCTGCTTTAAATCCGCGCTTCAGTCGGACAAGCTTTTCCATATAACGGCGGTAAAATGCCCAAAATACCGCTACAAGGATCATCAACGTAACGAGTTCTTGGAAAAAGACGAACCCTGGATAAAGCGATCCGAATGGCAAATGGTTGCCCGGTGATAATCCTTTGATGAACATGTCAATTGCGCCGAACTGGACAAGGATGAATCCATAGAACATCATCACATGAATCGTTCCAGACTTCTTATCCTTCAGCAGCTTCGATTGACCGAAAACAATTTTCCCTACGCGTTTTAGACGTAATTTGATTTCGCCATCAAACTCTGACTTTCTCCCAAGTTTGATATAGGACATTCTCGTTGCAATGACTCTAGCAAATAAATAGATTGCATAGATGGTTACAACTAAGAATGCGATCCAGTTAATAATTTGAAATGTATCCATTTAAATGCCCCCTCTTTTTTCATTTATTCAGAATGATAGCGATTACATGGTGTTCTAAAAAAATTTCTCGTCTGAAATGATATAGATACATATCATTATAGTACATACTACTTTATAGGTGAATGACCATTCAGTCAATAGTTTTGTCGAAATCTTTTAGTTTGTTTTGTCATTCATGCGAGATGGGGATGCTAATTAGGAAAATAATTGCTATTTGTTTGCCCATTCATACTGGATAAACTCGATAATCGGAAAATAATTACCGTTTGTTTTCCTATTCATGCTAGTTCAACACGAGAATGGGAAGATAAACACCGTTTGTTTTCCCATCTACACTGGATCAACACGATAACGGGAAAATAAACACCATTTATTTTCCCACTCAAGCTAGATCAACACGGTAATGGGAAAACATCTACCACTTGTTCCCCCATTAATGTAAGAAGAACCCTAATCATAAAATCTTTCAAACAACAAAAAAGAGCCAAATCAATTCCTTTCACAAAAGAAATTAATTTGGCTCTTATGTTCTTTACATTTTCTCCGGTGCGGTTACGCCGATTAGGTTAAGTGCGTTGGCGATAGTGATACGGACTGCTTTCATTAAGGCGATTCTTGCAGTTGTCCGTTCCGGTGCATCTGCATCAAGTACTTTCTCTGCGTTGTAGAAGCTATGAAGTAAGCTTGCGAGTTCGAATACATAATTCGTTACGCGTTGAGGTGCATGCTTTTCCGCTGCGTCAGCGACCGTTTGCGGGAAGGAGCCGATCTTCATAAGGAGCTCTTGCTCTTTTTCTGATGTAAGCTCTGCAAAATCAAACTTCCCATTAACATCGAAACCTCTTGTTTCCGCTTGAGAGAGCATCGTACAGATCCGTGCATGTGCATATTGCACGTAGTAAACCGGGTTTTCGTTGGACTGAGAACGAGCAAGGTCTATATCGAAATCAAGCTGGGAATCGTTGGAACGGGCGACGAAGAAATAACGGGTTGCATCAATTCCGACCTCTTCCATCAGTTCACGCAAGCTCACAGCTTTTCCGGTACGTTTACTCATTCGTACCTTTTCCCCGCCTTCAAAGAGATTCACCATTTGAATGATTTTTACTTCCAGCTTATCTGCCGGGTAACCGAGCGCTTGAATCGCTGCGTTCATACGAGCGACATAGCCGTGGTGATCGGAACCCCAGACGTTGATGAGTTTATCGAAGCCACGGTCCAATTTATTTTTATGGTACGCGATATCCGGTGTCAGATACGTGTAGTTACCATCCTGTTTAATGATGACACGGTCTTTATCATCACCAAATTCCATCGTCTTGAACCACGTTGCACCATCTTTTTCATAAATATAGCCACTCTCTTTCAGCTGCTGGACTGCATTCGGTATTTGATCATCTTCATATAATGTGCGCTCCGAGAACCAGTTATCGAATTCGACATGGAAGTCTTTAAGGTCACGTTCAATATTTCGCAGTGAAGCCTTAAGTCCATACTCTTTCATGTATTCAAAACGTTCTTCATGAGATTTTTCCAGCCATTTATTGCCGTCTTCTGCGACAATTGCTTTTGCCATATCGATAATGACTTGTCCGTGATAACCGTCTTCCGGCATCTCAACGTCTTCACCGAGCTCCTGCAAGTAGCGTGCTTCAACCGAGAACCCTAGCTTATCGATCTGGCTGCCGGCATCGTTAATATAATACTCCCGTTCGACATTATAGCCTGCCGCCGCGAGCAAACTACTAAGCACGTCCCCATAAGCTGCTCCGCGGGCATGACCAAGGTGGAGGTCACCAGTCGGGTTTACCGAAACGAACTCTACTTGGATACGTTTGCCTTTACCAGCATCACTTTTCCCGTAATTGTCCTGCTCTCTAAGAATTGTCGGGATGATTTGCTCGAGAAGATCATTTTTCATAAAAAAGTTAATAAACCCAGGTCCTGCGATTTCGATTTTTTCAATTGATGCTTCTGTCTCGTTGATCACTTTTACAATCTCGTCAGCAATCTGCCGTGGCGCTTTCTTTGCAATTCGGGCAAGCTGCATGGCAATATTCGTTGCAAAGTCACCGTGGGATTTATCTTTTGGTTTCTCTAAAATAATTTCCGGAAGTTCTTCTGCGCTTGCAAGGCCTGACTTAAGTACGGCTTCCGAAATTTCTTGTTTCAATTTCTGTTCTGTTTGTTCCAGTACGTTCATCTGGGGTCCTCCTCTATAATAATAAGTTCCAATGTATGCTTTCGTTCATCTTGCCCATTTAGTTTAACAGTGTAATCCAGGTTCAATCGCGCTGGTATGCCTTGCCCCAATGGCTGATACATCATCAGTTGTGTGAATGTTTCCATATGCAGGTTTCCATGCGGGTGTTTGTAAACATTTTCTGTTACTTGACCAAGGCGAAATTGCTGATGCATCGAGACGGCACCGGTTCGTTTAATCGTCACTTTCTCTTTCTGGATTGTGATAAGTGATGAAATTTCCATATCATCTATTGTTTCTTCAAACCTTAGTACATCCAGCTTGCCCTTCCGGAAGAATACACCGGTTGCTTTTATATGATTTACTTCCTTGTCTGAAGCATCCTGAATCTTCATTTTCAATTGAAGCGCAACACGCTTTTCTAGCTCGTTCATCCTATCGCCTTTCCTTTTTGAATAATGACCTTATTATATCGGTAAGTTGACATGGTAATCAATAAAAAGATGTGTTTTTCTTTTACTCACACTTTGTTGGCTACTTTTTAGATATATTCCAAGTTGGTGGATTAACAAATCAGGAGGGAAAATCTATTGGTGTTCAGTGCGGTGATCCGGTTTATCCTTGATACATAAGGATTTCAAAAAAATGCACCACGATCATGCAGTCTATATACTTTTGGAGGAATTATTTTGGTTAAAGTTGGTATTATTACAGGAAGCACGAGTAGCTTTGAAAACCGTAAGAGAATTAACGAGTTTGATACACAAGGAATGGGGCGTCCTCCTTTCCTTTTTTATTGTTTAAAATCGGCCAATTTCTCCCATACTGTGAAAAAAGCTAGGTTTAGGGAGCTGGGTGTCAGTGAAGAGGCGAAGAAAGCATCGGTTGCTGTGGCGGTTGGTGCGGCTCGGTATTTATATGGTCATAGCGCTTATTCTTTTTGCAGTTTTTTTCTTAGCATTCATTTACCTCTTGGGACCACCCCCAATGGGAGCGGAGCAGGATACGAAGATTTACAGCAGGGATGATGCGGTAATTGGAATTGAGAGCGGGATACGGAACCAGTATTGGGTCGAGAAGGAAGATCTATCGGAAAAAGTGATCGCTGCAACGATTTTAATCGAAGACCATCATTTTTATGAGCATCATGGTTTTGATTTCATACGGATTGGCGGAGCGATTATTAAAAATATCCGTTCTGGTTCACTCCGGGAAGGTGCGAGTACGATTACCCAACAGCTCGCTCGGAATTTATATTTGACCCATGAAAAGACATGGATCCGGAAGTTGAAAGAAGCGTTTTATACCGTGCAGCTTGAGATGCATTATACGAAAGATGAGATCCTGGAAGGGTATTTGAACACGATTTATTACGGTCATGGTGCTTACGGGATTGAGGCGGCGAGTGAGTATTTCTTCGGTAAACCGCAAACGGACCTGTCTTACGCGGAGACAGCGATGCTTGTTGGGATTCCTAAGGGACCGACCTATTATTCGCCTTTTAATAACGAAGCAAATGCCGAAGCACGAAAAGAATTGATTTTAAAGCGTTTATGGCAAGAAAAGATAATCGATGACGCAACATATCATACGGCAATTAGAGAAAAACTTGAGTACCGAACGGATAAAGATGAAGGACGCGAGGAATTTGCCGGGCATTTCCAGGACATGGCGATGAAAGAGGCAGCTGCGATTCTTGGAGTAACGGAGCAATTAATTCGCGCGGGTGGTTATGAGCTCTATACGACGATTGATGAAACCGTTCAGGAACAGGTAGAAACGGCCATGAAGGAAATTATTCCAGAAACGACAGAACTAGAGGCGGGGGTTTTCTCTGTAGATATCCATTCAGGAGAAGTCCTCGCCCTTGCTGGTGGAAGAAGCTATCAGGCAAGTGAATTTAATCGGGTACGGAATGCTTTTCGGATGCCAGGGTCAAGTTTCAAACCTTTTTTATATTATGCTGCACTGGAAAACGGCTTTACACCACTGACGAAATTGATGAGCGAACCGACTACATTCCGGCTCGAGAATGGGAACGTGTATGAGCCGGGAAATTTCAATCATTATTATGCTTATGGGCCTATTACACTCGCCGAAGCAATCGCCCTTTCCGATAATGTGTATGCCGTTCGCACAGGTCTGCAGCTTGGTATCGAACGGTTCATTGATACTGCGCAAATTTTTGGTTTTGAAAAAGAGTTGCCTGCCGTCCCTTCCCTTGCGCTTGGGACAGCGTCTGTTACGTTAGAAGAGCTTGTCACAGCTTACGGGATGCTTGGAAATGGAGGAAAAGAGCTGGAAACATATACGATTCGAAAAATCACGGACAAAAATGGCCAGGTACTATATGAGCGAAAAAGTTCAAACGGACGACAAGTATTGAATGAGCAGACGAGTTTTATTTTGACCCAGCTGCTTACCGGGATTTTCGAACCGAAGCTGAATGGCTATATGCCGGTCACTGGAAGTCCGATTTCCCATCATCTAACAAGACTCTATGCGGGTAAATCCGGGACGACAGAGGCCGATAACTGGATGATCGGTTATAGTCCTTCTGTTGTGACCGGTGTATGGACCGGATATGATGACCACCGCGTTATTACAGCAGTGCAAGAAACGACGTATGCGAAAGAGATTTGGGCCCGTGTGATGGAAAAGGCACATGAAGGGGAACAGCAGGAAAACTTCCCTATCCCAGATGGTGTCGTTGGGGTTCCGATTGATCTTGAGACAGGTTTACGGGCGACTCCCTATTGCGGAGAAAGCCTTATGATGTATTTTAAAAAAGGGACGGAACCAGTTGATTATTGTGAGCCAACAATTGCCCCGGAACAGGAAGATAATGATGATGGATTTTTTAAAAAATGGTTTCAGCTGTTGTTCGAGTAGCTTTTTACTTTCGAGTCTTTGAAAATATTTTTAAGACGCGGGAGGTGCAGTAACTTTTCGGTAAGGTTGGTTGACTAATGCCCAGAATACCTGTACCATTGTATTCGTATGTAAATAGACCTTCGTTAGGTAAGGCTCCTGTGTTGGAGATACGCTACTGCCCAAAAATGTCCAAAGACGCCAATGGGTCAACAGGAACCATCGACATAAGGTGGTTTTTAATGTAGCTGGATATGATTCCTATGCCACACAGTGCTAAAGCTCTACGATTGGAGGATATTTGATAAGCTTTTTTAACTGTGTTCGTAATCAGAACTCTTCTTAATTATGCTTTTTTCAATACACCTTCTAGCCGTAGAAGGTGTATTTTTATTTTTATGAACAAAGGCGCAAGCGCCCGTTTAGCAACGTACAAACTGGAGCACTCCGGAATGAGATAAAGGAAACATGCCCCTTTAGGGGTATGCCGATGTTGGGCTTTAGCCCGTATTTAAGCGGCCCTCCTTTAGTTTTGAGTTGATGTTGACTTATCGATTGGAGGAGTGTGAAGTTTGGGACTGCGCACTGCTCGTCCCACCAAAAGATCTGCTAGTTGCTGGGCGCTGGAGCCGGACGTGGCTAACCCTGGATACCTAAGATATCACAGCATTTTAATTTGTAGTTTCTTATATATTTAGAAAGGATGTGGGATAGATTGGATCTTATTCCCGAACCCAATTCGGAATCATATTTTTGTTGCATGATGGAAAAGTTAAAACAATTCAGGAGTCTATTCTCACATATTTTTTTATTTTAGTAGATTGACTCCTGTCAAAGGAGGAAATTACGATGGTTAAACTAACCAAAAAAACACGGGAACAATATACAAAATTAATTTTAGATACTTTAGATGCTGGCGATAAGGAAAAGTTTCGAGATACTTTCTTAGACTTACATCCATCCGATCAACTCGATATTTTCGTAAAATTGGATGGTGACGCTAGGTCGCGGGGGTATTCCTATCTTACACCAGGGGAATTTGCAGAGATTTTTGGCGGATTAGACATAAGCGACCAAAAGCTTTTCTTTTTAGAATTGGATGAAGACTACTCTATTCGTATGTTTAATCAAATGTTTACAGACGATGTTGTGAACTTTTTGACAGAAATTAATAGTGAACGAGCTGAAGATATTTTACTCCAAATGGATAAAGAAAAGGCCGAGAAGATAAAAGCTTTGCTGTCCTATGCTCCTAAAACTGCTGGAGCGATTATGACAAAAGAACTGATCAGTATCTCGTCTACAGATACTGCTGCCGATGTATTAGAGATGCTTAGAAAAGAGGCTCCAAGTGCCGAAAGTATTTATTATCTTTATGTAGTCGATTGTGAGGGAATACTAGTAGGGGTCGTCTCCTTGAGGGACTTGATCATCGCTGCTCCCGACGAGGTAATAAAAGATATTATGACTACAAGAACAGTGTCTGTTCCAGAGGATATGGATCAGGAAGATGTTGGCCGGATGATTAAGAAGTATGACTTTCTTGCCGCTCCTGTTGTTTCCAAAGATAATCATCTACTTGGTATTGTTACATTTGATGATGTCATGGATATCCTTGAAGAAGAAGTTACAGAAGACTTTGGAGAAATTTCAGCTACCAAAGGGGCCACAGATTTGACATTAAGTCCATTTACAGCCGCAAAAAAACGTGCGCCTTGGATTATCATTCTCATGCTCTTTGGATTAGTTACCGGTGGTGTAATCAGACAATTTGAGGAAACACTTGAAGCTGTCGTCGTGCTTGCTGCTTTTATTCCTATGATTATGGGTTCTGCGGGAAATATCGGAACGCAATCACTAGCTGTTGCAGTGCGTGGACTAGCACTTGAGACGATTGAAGACGGAGGATTCTGGAAAATGATTAGGCGGGAATTCAGTACAGGAATTCTAATTGGAATTATATGTATGGCACTGATCAGCGTTATGATTACCATTATATTTGGTAACTGGATGGTAGCATTAATTGTCGGTGTGTCCATCCTCTGTACATTCGGTATTTCGGCTGTCATTGGTTCAACTATCCCATTAATCATTAATAAACTAAAACTTGATCCAGCAATTGCATCCGGTCCTTTCATTACAACTGTTAATGACATAGTCGGTCTGCTTATTTATTTCTCAATTGCGACTTCTTTAATGGCGTATCTTTAACAAAGGCGCAGAGCGGACGTGGCTAGTCCTCTCATAAAAAGTAACCAACGAGCAGTGAATGTCCAGTTCAGCTGCTGTTGGTTACTTTTTTGTCCTAGTAATACATTAACGTCCATGTATACTCATTTTACAAATTCCCACGTTAAAGTACAACTTTTTATATCCATTTTTAACATCCGTCACAATTTGTTCACTTTTTATAGAGAGAGGGCTTTTTTCAATTCATCCGAGGAGTTGTTCCACATTTCTTCGTTGAATTCCCTTAAGTAATCACCCAACAGCTTTTTCGAATGGTCATCCATATGGTCGACGACAATCTTCCCTTTTAAAGATTGTTCCATATGTTTCACATGTTCGCCCATTGATTTATAGGCGCGCTTGATTTCCCGGTCGACACGAATCTCACTCGCAGCAACTCCGGCGTAATATGTTCCTTGATCATTGCGATCAAGGTTCACCCACACGATCCAGTACAGCTTCCCATTCGGCACTTCTTCTTTATTCGGTATCCATTTCACCCGGCGCTCGACATCACTCCGCGCATGCATCGCGGCCATGTCAACATATGCTTTATTTTCATTCGGGTCAACGATAATGGATGACATGTTTTCGAGGCTGATCACCCCAGCTCCATATCCACCGTGCCCGTCGGTTGAGTCATCTTTAATGATCGTAAAACGATTTTTCTTTTTCTTCTGTTCATCGTTCATTTGAATAACTCCCTTCCTGATATTTTAAGTTGGGACATGGGGTCAGAGCACCTGTCCCAATCTGGGACAAGTGCTCTGACCCCATGTCCCAGTCACGTGCTGCGTATTTGTTTGATGAATTGGTAGGCTTCGTTTATTTCTGCTTCGGTGAAGTTTTGTTTTGGTTTCATTTGGTGCAGTTTTTCAATCTGCTCGCGCTTATCCAGATGTTCAAAGAAAAGAATCGTGGATACGAGTTCGAGAAATCTGGAACTTCGCAACTGGAGCAGTTCCGTTTTATCCGTAATGTCTGGCATATCGAGGGTGAATTGCTTAAGAAAATCCTCTCCCGCCTTTGTGACATCATAATGATACTGGAAATAATTTGCTTTATCTTCCCGCGTCTCTTCTATAAATCCAAGATTACAAAGCTCCTCTACCCGTAAAGTCAGTTCTTCGGAATAAGGTCCGTAGAAATGAAATTGGTATTTCTCTTCGAACGGGACCGCAGATTTTTGTAAAATATAAATCATCTTCTGTAACTTTTTCCTCCCAGTGACTCCACCTGTCAACTGGAAAAAGTGAATTAATTTTGCACGGTTAATCAACATTGCTACTCTCTCCCTGCCCATAAAGAATTTCCAAAATCGCATTCCTAACCCGCTTGTCTGTCAGGGCCTTCAGCAAATCCTCGGGGAAATATAATTTATGATCGGTCCGTTTTTTCCCTGAAATGGATTCGACAATATCGGAATGCCGGGATAATTCCTTCAGATTCCCATTTGGCATCTGTAAGTGGATTGGCAACCGTTCTTCCTCTTCCCCAGGCGGGTAAAAATCATACGGCAAATCAGAGGAAGAATCAACGACTAAATAGTATTCCGGATCAATGCCCGCTTGCTTGAACAGCCTCATGAGTTCCATGTAGTCATTCATTTGCAAATTCGGATTGAATTCCACATATTTAAGCAACCGGCGATTCATAAACCGCTCACAGAGATCACTTAGAATAGCATCATCTTCCTCTTGCCAGAGGTGAAAATAGTACTGGACGATGGTTTCATCGAGTTTCACATAATCTGCTAGCGTTACATTTTCCTCGAAAAAGGAAATAAAATGAGTCGGTTCCAGTTTGAATTCATAATCCGGATCTTGGTAGAGCGCTTTTGCCCGCCCGAAGATTTTCGATAAAATTACCTCGGCACTGCGGGTAACCGGATGGAAATATACTTGCCAGTACATCTGATAACGGCTCATAATATAGTCTTCCACCGCATGCATCCCGGTCGATTTAATAACGACCTGATCTTCAATCGGACGCATGACACGCAAAATCCGTTCCATATCAAAATGACCGTAGCTCACTCCCGTATAATAGGCATCCCGCTGGAGATAATCCATCCGGTCCGCATCAATTTGACTGGAGATCAAGCTAACAACAAGTTGGTCTTCATATGTTTTCCCAATGACATCGGCAACACGGTTCGGAAAGTCAGGGCCCACCTTCTGTAAGACCTCATTTACTTTCGTATCCCCGACGATAATCGCTTGTGTGAAGTACTCGTGATCCAGTTTGAAAACCTTCTCGAAGGAATGGGAGAACGGACCGTGGCCTAAATCGTGAAGCAGTGCTGCAGAGAGGCATAGCAAGCGTTCTTCGTTATTCCAATGCTCGCGGCCTTTAAAATTATTAAGGATCCGCCGGACGATTTCATAGACCCCGAGGGAATGGTTGAAACGGCTATGTTCTGCACCATGGAAGGTCAGATTCGTTGTGCCAAGCTGTTTGATCCGTCGCAACCGCTGGAACTCTGGGGTAGCGATCAAATCCCAGATGACACGGTCCCGAACATGCACATACCGGTGAACCGGATCTTTAAAAACCTTCTCCTCTGATAATTGTTCATCTTTATATGCCAAATTTTCCACCCGTTTCTTTTCGGTCATTGTTCATTATATTATATAATAGATTCGTACAGGAAAAAAGGATAAGGAGATAACGATGAAAAATTGGGATGAAATAATAAATTATGAAACATTTCGCTATATAGATCATACCAAACTTAAGGAATTCGAGGGGAAACCGAATTCGGCAATCACTTCCTTTGCGATCGATGACTCGATTGCGACAGCGGTAAGTGAGAAAAAGTCCCCTCCTGCAATTCGGCTTTGGGCGCATCCGAAAACGATTGTACTCGGAATCCCGGATGGCAGGCTTCCTTTTATTGATGAAGGTGTTTCTTATTTGCAAAGCTTAGGATATCATGTGATGATACGGAATTCCGGTGGGCTTGCGGTGGCACTTGATGAACATGTGCTGAATTTATCCCTTGTCATACCCGATGTAAAGCATGTCTCCATTCACGATGCATATGACGCGATGTTCCAGTTCGTCCAGCATATGTTCCGCGATTTGACGGCAAATATTGCAGCGTACGAAATCGTCGGCTCTTATTGTCCCGGGGATTATGATTTAAGTATTAACGGGGTAAAATTCGCCGGCATCTCTCAGCGTCGGATTAAGGATGCTGCGGCAATTCAAATCTATTTGGATGTGAGTGGTGATAGTAAGAAGCGCGCACGTCATATTCAGAAGTTTTACAAGTTGAGCAAGAAAGATGAAGAAACAACATTCGTTTATCCTGAGGTGAAGCCAGAAGTGATGGGGTCCCTTTCTGAACTATTGAATTATCCGCTGACGGTCGAGGATGTGAAGCAGCGAACCCTTGATGCTTTAAAGGAATTGAGCGGTGAAATCATTACTACCGAGTTTTCAGAACTGGAAAAGGAAACCTTCATAAAAAGGTACGAACAAATGGTAAAACGAAATGAAAGAATTAAATAAAAGGATAGGGAGCGAGAAAAGGAAGGTGCAGCTGTTCGAGCGATTAGAGAGCTTGTAATCAAACGAACGAGAGAGGGTCACAGCTGTTCGAGCGATTAAAGAGCTTGTAATCAAATGAACAAGAGAGGATCACACTTGTTCGACCGATTAGAGAGATTGTAATCAAATGAACAAGAAGATTGTCACAGCCTTTCGAGCGACTAAAGGACGCCTAAGCTTCCAAATTCGTATCTCCTTCATGTGCGCAGAATTAAAAAGCAGTGAACCAACATATGGTCCACTGCTTGCATTATTTTTATAAAATACGAAATCAATATTCTACCAATCCCTTGTTCCGTCTGCTCGAGCTGATAAGCAAGCTGGGTCAGAGGTGTTCCCCACTTCAAGTGGGACAACACCTCTGACCCCATGTCCCAATTATGCTTGGGCGGCGGTGATGATTGCTAGTTTGTAGACGTCTTCTGTGCTACAGCCTCGGGATAGGTCGTTTACTGGTTTGTTCAATCCTTGTAGAATCGGTCCTACCGCTTCAAAGTTACCGAGACGTTCTGCGATTTTGTAGCCGATGTTTCCAGCTTCAAGGCTTGGGAATACAAAAACATTCGCGTCCCCTTTGATTTCTGAATCTGGAGCTTTTTTCGCGGCAACGCTTGGTACGAAGGCTGCGTCGAATTGGAATTCACCATCAATGACGAGCTCTGGATTATTTTCTTTCGCTATTTGAAGCGCCTCTGCTACACGCTCTGTTTCTTCTGATTTTGCCGATCCTTTTGTAGAGAAGCTTAGCATTGCTACACGTGGATCAATTCCGAAGAGATCTGCTGTGGTTGCACTTTCTGCGGCAATTTCTGCAAGATCGTTTGCGTCAGGTGCAATATTGATAGCACAGTCGGCAAATACATATTTTTCCTCATTTCGGACCATAATGAATACACCGGAAGTTTTCTTCACTCCAGGTTTTGTTTTGATGATTTGTAATGCAGGACGCACGGTGTCTGATGTGGAATGAACCGCTCCACTTACAAGACCATCTGCTTCTCCCTGATACACAAGCATCGTCCCGAAATAATTCTCGGTCTGTAAGATTTCTCTTGCGCTTTCCGGGGTGGCTTTTCCTTTACGGCGCTCGACAAAGGCATCCACCATCGCGGCGAATTCCGAATAATTCGTTGGGTCAACAATCTTACATCCGCTAATATCAAAGGATAAGGATGCTGCCTTGTCTTTAATTGCAGCTTCTTCTCCAATTAGTACAGGGGTAAGAATGCCCTCCCCCGCTAGCTTCGATGCTGCTTCAAGTATACGCTCATCTAAGCTTTCTGGGAATACAATTTTTTTATTTGCAGCTGATACTTTCGGTTTTAGTTGTTCGAATATATCGCTCATATTATTGCCTCCACTAAAATTGACTTTAATTTTATTTTACGCGATTCGACTTGAGATTTAAAGAAATAACCATTGAGGGAGTGCAGATATTCGACAAAGTAATGACAGACACGTTCCGAGGTGAATCAACATTCGTAAATATGTTATAGTAAAACCAGAATTCATTAATTTAAGGTAATGTTCAAATAGGAGGATAAAAAGGACCGAGGTCGGCTAAGAGCGCAACGTCCTGTTGCAACGCCGACACTAGCACGTCCTATGCGTCGAAATTCGAGGCGGCGAAGCTTTGAGCACCGGAATGTACGTCAGTAGGTACATGAGGAGCGAAAAAGCAAGCCAACGAAGAAGTTCGAAGTGTCATTTTTACCGGACTTTTTGAACAACCTCTATAAGGGAGAGATCATAATGGCTGAAGCAGTAGTAACCATGGATGGTTGGTGTAAGTTACATGATACACGTACTTTTGATTGGTCGACATGGAAATTAACATCAGAAGAAGAACGCAATGCGGCAATTCAAGAATTTCAAGAATTAATGAAGAAATGGGATGCTGTTGAAGCAGATAAAGCAGGCAGTCAATCCGTTTATAAAGTTATTGGAAACAAAGCAGATTTACTATTTATTTTCCTGCGTCCGACAATGGATGAGTTAGAAGAGATTAAGCGTGATATTAATAGATCAAAATTAGGTGATTTCCTTATCCCGAGTCATTCGTATGTGTCCATCGTCGAAATGACGATGCATAATCCAATGGAGGAAGGGAAAGACCGGGAGCTATCTCCTCAAGTTGAAGCAAGATTGAAACCAATTTTACCGAAATGGGAGTATGCTTGTTTCTATCCGATGAATCGTCGTCGCGAGCAAAATGCAAACTGGTTTGAAATTTCAAAAGCAGAACGTACTCGCCTGCTTTATGAGCATGGAATGACAGGTCGTAAGTATGCTGGAAAAGTAAAGGAAATTATTAGCGGATCTATTGGGCTTGATGAGTGGGAATGGTGTGTGACATTGTTTGCGCACGACCCATTGCAGTTCAAAAAGATTGTTTATGAAATGCGTTTTGATGAAGTGACGACAAAATACGGCGAATTTGGTGACTTCATCATCGGTGCATACTTGCCAAATGATGATTTCGCAGAATACTTTAGTTTATAAGAGTTTGTATCAAGGGTCCGGAACTTGAAATATAAGTTCCGGGCTTTTTTTGTCATCATTTTGCCCAACTCACATACATATAATTAGTGAATATTCATCCTGACTGTCCGAATGTTTATCATTAATCTTGTTTTATATGAGGAGGTTTTTCAAAATGAGTGAGGAAAAAGAAATAAATCAGAATCAAGAGGAACAAAGCTTTTATAATTATCCTAACCAGGTGTATTATCCGCAGCAACAACAGCAGACTTACGGATTCTACCCGATGTATCCTGCTGTTCGGCAAATGACACCCCCGCAGCAACAAGCAGGAAGCCATGGCATGCTTCCGCTCCAGCAATCGTATATTGAAAATATTTTACGTTTAAATCGCGGGAAAATGGCAACCGTCCATATGACATTTGAAGGGAATAATAGCCGTACTTTTACGGGGATCATCGAAGCTGCGGGGAGAGATCATATTATCTTAAGCGAAGAAGGAACCGGCCGTCGCGTGCTTTTACTCATGGTCTACTTGGATTATGTCACCTTTAACGAAGAAATCAACTACGACTACCCCTTCGCCGCAACGGGTCAACAATTAGCCAACTTCCCACCACGATAAAAACAATAAAGGCGCAGATTCGGACGTGGCTAGCCCTGGATACCTCCTAGGTTAGCCACAGCATTTTTATTTCATCGTACGCTATGCAATAAAATAGGATGGCAAGTTAATTTGCCATCCTCATCTTTCAATAAAGGGGTGAAACCCGTGAAACAGACATATGAAAAAGTTATACAGATTGAGCTCCTAACGTTAGGCCTGTCCGTTGTGCTTGGTTTCATCGCCCTTTTCCAAAGTTCTATCTTCCTTGTCATTTTTTCCTTTTATCTGCTTAGCATTAGCTTAATTTGTGACGCATACAGCCATCAGTACACTTCGTCCCGCATGCTTCAAGGGAAGAAGCAACTCATTCGCGCGGTTGTCATCCTCCTGCTCGCAAGCTCACTCTTCTTTTTATAAATGTTTCAGAACCGCTGTTCCAAGCAGGACCCAACCAACAAGGAAGGAAACCCCGCCAAATGGAGTAATCATCGCAAGTGTCCGAACGCCTGTCGTGGAATATAAGTACAAGCTTCCAGAAAACAGTACGATTCCAAGAACAAACATCCAGCCTGCCCACGTAATACTTGCCGCCTGGACTTTCAACATTAAGATTCCCGTTGCTAGAATCGCTGACGTATGGAACATTTGATAATTAACGGCTTTTTCCCATGTCTCCAATTGCTTTTCCGTAAGTCTACCTTCAAGGCCGTGCGCACCAAAGGCTCCTAAAGCAACGGCCAGAAATCCGTTAATGACACCAACTAGTAACAATGCTTTCATTTTTTCTTATCTCCTTTAAAAGTCAAAAATTGAATCACCATTTGCTCCATCATGATCAATCGTAGCAGGTGCGTTCTGATTCTCTATTACAGTACTCTTCTTCTCCCCAAGCATTGCCTTAATTTCTTGTTCGGAAAACGTATTTTGTGATTGGGATGCTTGGACCTCCCGAACCGGCTCGCCTGCTTCTTCAAGAAATAGTTCAGAGAGCAATTTAATATTATTTATATGCTGAAGGAAATCTTGACCATCCTGTTCCTTAGCTATCGCAGTGTTAAGTTCCTTCATCATTTTAGTTAAGACTGTTCGATTCTCCATGCTCATCCTGTCACTCCTTTAAGTGTTCTGCAGTTCCTTCCATTATAGCACGAGTTGTGCGCTGGATGAACTTGAGAGATAAACAAAGGAGCTGAGCGGACGTGGCTATCGCTAGCAATTCCAGTCATCCCCAGCATCTTTAATTTTTAATTTCCGACACACAAAAAAGCCTCAGCTTACCGCTAAGACTCCTGCTCGGATTTATGAGGTCTGCTTGCTGCCCCTAATTGCTGCTCCTCTAGATACCGATTGTAAAGCCATGACAAAAATTCCAGTTCTCTTTGCTCTAGCGCTCTCCCTAGGACTATTTCCGTGTTTAAGCAAAACTGATTGTATTCTTCCAAAGCTTTACTTCCCCCTTTGAAAGGTCGATTGTTTGGGTCAATTATAAAGTACATTATAGCCTTTTTCAAGAACTTTACAGAAAAAAAGAACCGGCTGATGATTCAACCAGTTCTCGTTAAGTTTATTCTTGACTCTCCAGTTTTGACTCCAGTTCTGTGATTCGTGCGTGCAAGGCGGCAATGTCCTCTTTTGTAGCAAGACCTAAGTCCTCAGCAGCTCTGCGTTTCTGGTCGTCTTGTTTCTGTGACCATTCTTCCGTTTTTTGTTCTCCTTTTTCAATGAAGTCATTCATCATTTGTTTCGCTTGCTCTTGGGAGATCTCATTTTTAGAAACGAGTTCGTCTAGCTTACTTTCCAGCTTTTCTTTACTTGCAATTGCAGCACCAAGTCCTAGTAAGAAGCCTTTCTTTAAGTAATCTGTCATCAATTACACCCCCTTTTTATTTTGCTTGCGTATCATTCTACGATGGAATAGTAATAGGATATTCAATAAAACAAAAAAAATTACGGCAATGGTCCAACCTGTATAGCGAATAGCAGCTTCATCGATCGCATAGCTGTACACGCTGATTAATGTTCCTACTACTACCATAATAAAGGAAAAAACCTCTAACAGTAAATAGTATTGATGCTTCATTTTTATCTGATTCTTTTCTTTATCCCAGACCCGGTCCCGTTCTCCGCTTTCTAAGAAATTAAGTAGAGCCCGCGGGTAAGACAACAACGGATCAGTCGCACGCCTCACATACTGCTTGGTAACAGATTCGACGATACTCTTCGTGCCGAACCAGTCCTTAATCTCATCTTTCCCCCATTTCACGATATCAATCTCCGGATTAATGGTATATAATATCCCAACGACGATCGATATCGCTCGGAGCAGATAAGCATAATCGGCAGGAAGCTGGATTGGCTGTTCTTTTACAATCTCGCTTATCTCGTCGAATACTTGATTTATCGCCTGTCTATCTAAATTTTTTAATGAAACATCGGAATACATTTCAACGGCATCAATCAACACTTCTTTAATTTTCTTCTTATTCGCGTTCGGGAGGAGGAAATTCATTTTATCCAATGCATCAATGACAATTTCATAATTATCGATAATAAATCCTTGGATGAGCAGTTTAAAATTTTCAGTATCCTGTTTCTTAATCTCTCCAATCATTCCGAAATCAATGATCGCAACGGTACCGTCCTCACGCAGCAGGATGTTTCCCGCATGAGGATCCGCATGAAATTTACCAGGATTCAGGAATTGATCGATGTAAAAATCGAAAAGATTCTTGGATATCTGTTCCCGGTTCAGGTGATGTTCCGCGAAGAATGCAGTATCCGTAATTTTTTCCCCGTGGATCCATTCCATCAAAAGGATACGTTTCGTACATTGTTCTTCATAAAAGTATGGAATATGAATATTCTCCATATCACCATAGCGTCTTTTAAAATACTTTCCGAATTCAAGCTCCTGCCCGTAGTCAAGTTCACGTTCCATGACGGTGACCAGTTCATGATACAGTGCTGTTAAATCAGCTTTCTTCCCAAAGTTTGTAAACACTTTAAGAATCCAGAACACCATCCGCAGTGCGACAAAATCTTTATGGAATACTTCTTCAATCCGGTGGCGCCTTACTTTGATTGCAACTTCTTGGTCATTTTTTAAAATACCGTAATAGACTTCACCAATCGATGCCGAGGCGACTGATTGTTTCTTAATATACTTCACATGTTCATATATGTTCTCTCCCCAGTCTTCCCGGAGAATCTTTTCCGCATATTCAAAAGGCATTGACGGCACATGGTCGACAAGGCCGGTTAACTCTTGGATGAAAACATCGGGAAGAAAGTCGGTTCTTGTACTTAAAAATTGTCCCACTTTAATGAGTACGCCGCCGAGGTTTTCTGCTTTCTCCCGGTACTTCTTCCCGAGCTCTTCAAGCAGTTTGTTCCATTTCTTATTCGTCTGCTCATCCCATACGGAATGAAGGAGCAGGAATAGATATATTCTCGTTATAAATGAAATCGTAAGGGTGATAATTACTAAATAGCGATAAAGGAAATTATATTTGAGCAGCTTCCGCAAATGAACCACCTCTGTTCCTATCTTCCCTACTTTCACCTTATCTTAATTATCCGATTTACACAAACCTAAACTGAAACTTTAATCAATGGAGGTCTTGCTTCATTTCCCACTGATTGTTAGTTGAATGAATCAGGGTTTTAGCGTCCGTTATCTCCCTCCAAAACTTCCTTGACATGACCTAAAGTTTTTGTGGTAGGAGTTTTACGAACGGTTACATCGGGGCAGAAGTTAGAATTCACTGAAATTTTATTCAGCTATTGCATGTTTTATCAGCCGGATGTATAATTATGCAGTACGTTAATTTGGAGGATGAAAAAATGTTAAAAGGATACACATGGAAGAACTATTTATTATTCATTATCCCTTCCCTGATCGGGATTCTTTTATTTATTACCCCGATTTCAACTAGTGACGGGACGACGATTCCAATTGCATTACTTGCGGGATTTATCGAGGATGCACTTGCACCTTATCTATCACTAATTATGTTGCTGATCATCTTGATTACTGCAATCTGTACAATAATCGGCTTTGTATCGCAAGGTAAAGTTTATGCACGAACACCTTTCTTCAAGCAATTATTTACTACTTCATTATTCTGGACGATTACCCGGACGATTGCTGCCGTGTTTGCGATCATGGTCTATTTCAAACTGGGACATGAGGCATTTTATAGCCCGGACACCGGTGGAACATTACTTAATGGTTTATTGCATACGTTATTCGCGGTTTTCTTGTTTGCCGGATTATTTTTGCCATTATTGACGAACTTTGGCTTACTTGAGTTCTTCGGTTCATTGATGACGAAAATTATGCGTCCTGTATTTAAACTTCCGGGACGGTCTTCGATTGACGCACTCGCTTCATGGGTTGGAGATGGGACAATCGGAGTACTACTAACAAGCAAGCAATATGAAGACGGATTTTATACGAAGCGGGAAGCGACGGTAATCGGGACAACGTTTTCCATCGTGTCGATTACATTTTCTTTAGTTGTATTATCCGAAGTCGGACTGGAGCATATGTTTGTTCCTTATTACATCACAATTGTGATTGCCGGCGTTGTTGCTGCACTGATCATGCCGCGAATTCCACCGCTTTCACGAAAAAAGGATAGCTATATCGACGGAAGTAACGATGTTCTTGATGAAACCATTCCTGAAGGATATAACGTGTTGAGTTACGGTCTGAAAAATGCGCTGGAACGTGCAAAGAAAGAAACGAATGCGTCTAAATTCTTTAAAGAGGGCTTCCAAAACATTTTAGATATGTGGATGGGGGTTGCTCCTGTTGTGATGGCATTCGGTCTGATTGCACTTATCATCGCCGAATATACACCATTCTTCAGTTGGATCGGAACACCGTTTATCCCGCTCTTAGAACTTATGCAAGTACCAAATGCTGTGGAAGCATCCGAAACGATTCTAATCGGTTTTGCGGATATGTTCTTACCGGCAATTATCGGTTCCGGTATTGAGTCAGAAATGACACGTTTCATCATTGCCGCTTTATCCGTGACCCAGTTGATCTACCTATCCGAAGTCGGAGGATTATTACTAGGTTCCAAAATTCCAGTTTCCTTCATCGACCTAGTCGTCATCTTCTTATTACGGACGATCATCACACTCCCAATCATCACACTAATCGCACACCTCTTGTTTTAGAAATCGGGACAGAGGGTCAGAGCAGTTGTCCCTCCTTTTGAGCGGGACATGGGGTCAGAGCAGTTGTCCCAGTGAGCTAAGTGAACGGGAGACTCTCATCCCTTCACTTCCGGGATTAAAAAATGAAGAAAGCAGTGGACCATCACCCGGTTCACTGCTTTCTTCATTTTTTGTAAAGATTATAGGAATCCCGTATCGGGACAGTGCCTCTGACCCCGCTGTCCCAGATCTCGAATTGGGACAGTGTCTCTGACCCACTGTCCCAGATCTTAATTTAGTTTTTCTCTTAGGAGGGTGGTGCGGCCTTCAATTAGTGGTTGGAAGATGCCGAGTACTGGTTTCCATGCTAAGAGATAGACGATTCCTGCTGAGATGGCGGCAAGGCCAATGAGGTCGAGTGGACTGTCGACAGAAAATAATCCCGCTTCACGGAAGTATTGGATAAAGAATCCGTGTAATAAATAGACGTAGATTGTCCGGGCTCCAAGATGGGTAACCCCTTTTATCCGTTGTTGCGGAATCCAGGCAAGGACGCTTATAACCATCAATGCCGACCCCGCATAGACGAGCAGACGAACAATTCCTCCATAGTTCTCCACCCCTAAATCACCATACGATTTCGAAGCGAGCAACCAACCGGTATTAATTTCCGGTAAATAATAGATTAAGAAGGCGAACACCGCCATAATGACAATTCCCGCTATTTTGACAGATCTCTTTTTCACAAGCATGAATTGCTCTTCCGTGAGCCAGTAGCCAATTAGGAAAAATGGGAAAAAGACAAATGTCCGCGACAAACTTAATGTATGGCCAATCTCGCCAAAGTAACCGACCACAATCCCAATCAGTAAAGCGATGCTAATGCCTAGCATTGGTTTTAGCTTCTTAAATTGTTCGAGTAATATGTGCCAGCAAAATAGGCTTATTAGGAACCAGAGCGACCATTGCGGGTAAAATAAGCTCGCCTGCCAGTCCGCTTTACCAATAAGGTAATAATAGCCAGTGTACAACATCTGGAAAATAAGGTATGGCAGAAGTAATTTATTTACGAGTTTCCAAATATATTTGCTATCCCCTGCCCCCCTTGCAAAGAAACCGGAGATTAAAATAAAGGCAGGCATATGGAAAATATAGACCCATGTATATAATGTGTTCATACCAAGTGAATCCGTTGCGAACGGTTGAATCAAATGACCAAATACAACGAGGAAGATCAATATCGTTCTAGCATTATCAAAATACGCATTTCTTTCCATTGTTCTTCATCCTTTTTGTTCATGATTATTTTATTCGTCACTAAAACCATTGTACCCGCTACAGCCCCAAATAGCTGGAATGATGCGGCGTTTTCATTGTTTTGTTAGCCTCATGTAAACTAGATGACAAAATGTAATATTTTTGAAATCAAAAAAAAACCATCCCTATGGAGAGACGGTTTTTTCGCGTAAACTTATACGATTGCTTCATCAGCAACGGAATCTTTATCATTAAATTTGTCTGAATCATGTGTGCCGAGAATACGGGATGTAAGTGTGCCGGCAACCATACTTCCATTCACGTTCAAAGCAGTACGCCCCATGTCGATTAATGCTTCAACAGATATCAATAAACCTGCCAGACCGACTGGAAGACCCATGGAAGAAAGGACGATAATTGCTGCAAATGTAGCTCCACCACCTACACCCGCTACACCAAATGAACTAATTGCTGTGATGATAACAAGCGGGATTAGAAAGTCAAATGCCAATGGATTGATTCCTGCGGTTGGAGCGATCATAACGGCAAGCATAACCGGATAAATACCAGCACAACCGTTTTGTCCCATTGTCGCACCGAATGAGGCAGATATATTCGCTGTTCCGTCATCTACTCCAAGTCCGTTCTTCTGTGCTTGAATATTGATTGGAATCGCTCCGGCACTTGAACGGGATGTAAATGCAAATGCAAGGGCAGGGAAAGCTTTTTTCACGTAAATGAATGGGTTCAAACCACTGATTGACACTAGGACCAAATGGATGATAAACATGACAATTAACGCTACATAAGAAGCAAGAACGAATTTACCGAGTTCAAGCACTCCCGCATAGTTCGTTGTCGCAACCATATTTGTCATTAGCGCGAGTACTCCGTATGGTGTTAGACGAAGAATCAATGTAACGATCCGCATGACAACCGCATAAATCGCATTTACACCTTTAACAAAGAGCTCTGCCTGTTCCGGCTGTTTCCTTCTGACACCTAAAACGGCGACACCTGTAATAAATGAAAAGACAACGACACCAATAACAGATGTCGGACGCTCTCCAGTCATATCAAGGAAAATATTGTTTGGAATAAAGTTTAAAATTCGTTGAGGCGTTGTCTGCTCTTCCATATCCGAATAGCGCTCTTCAAGTGCTAACGCTCGGTCACTCTCCGCTTGACCCGATTCAATCTGGTCGGCAGAAAGATCAAAAATAAGTGCAGAGCTAATTCCGACAACAGCTGCAATCATCGTCGTACCAATTAAGATACCGATAACCCAGCCAGCCATTTTCCCAAGTTGTTTCGTTTTCTCCAAGTTGATGATTGCCCGAATAATGGAAACCATTACGAGTGGTACGACAATAAGCATCAGGAGACGGACATATCCGCTTCCTACAATATCGTACCAGTCAAGCGTCCCGGTTAACACATCCGACTCCGCTCCGTAAATAATCTGCAGGACGGCACCAAGAACAATCCCCAGACCCATTGCAGTAAAGACACGCTTCGCAAAGGATACATGTTTTTTCTGCATTGTATACAGCAAGCCAATAATTGCTAATAAGACAATAATATTTATAACTATAAAGACGATATCCATCATTTCCCTCCTAAATTATTATTCCCATAGAATTAATCTGATATAGACTATACTATGAATTAATCCGATGTGCAAGAAATGAGTTTATCAGGAAAATTTACATGTTTATTAGCTTTTCTTTAAGAGATTAAAGCTTTCTGTAAATAAAAGAAATGATTCCACAATCCGAGGTGGAATCATTTCTTCATCTTAGATTAGCCTTAAGTTCGATTTCAACATTTCCTTTAATTGCACGGGAAATCATACAGCTCGTTTCTGCTTTTTTGACTAACTTTTTCAATTTCGCATGTTCTTCATCCGTTGCGGAAGCTTTTAAGACTACGGTCGGCTTATGGATTATTTTTTTATACGTAAACACACCATTTGTCACGTCGACAATTGCTTCAGCATCGTGGGACATTTCCTCCAGTGGCAAATTCGCCCGTTCGATCATCGCCGCTAGTGTGATGACATAACAGGTCGCAGCTGCTCCAAGCAGCATTTCATCCGGATTCGTACCAATACCCGGACCATCCATTTCTTTAGGGATTGAAATCTCTGTTTTTAAATTCCCAGCATCAATCCGACCGCTACTATTTCTTCCACCCGGCCATTCCGCCTTCAAATAAAAATTATGTTCCGCCATGTAATCACCTCTTAGCCCGATTGTAGCATAATTTTTGCTATTTACTTAACAGGAAGCAAAAAAACAAAGGCGCAAGTGCCCTTACAGGCTAGGTACGCGATTCGTTACGCGGGCGCCTGGGACTACGATTACTCGTCCCACCGAAGAGCGTTTGTACTAGCACGTACAGTAGTCGCAGCAACGTACAAACTGTGCCTTACAGGACGGTAGATAGTTCGATGTTGTCCCATACGTGAGCGTACTTAATCGAACTTACCCTTTTATAGTTGCTTAAAAGAAAAAAACCAAGGAAAAATCCACCTCGGTCGTTTCTCTTCATAGCTCATCTATCTAGCATTTATTGAATGTCTTCTGTATCCGTTGTCGTCTTCTTCGATAAGAACCAACCGATAACTGCGATTAGAACGAGCACGATGTAAAACGTTAGCTTCCAGCCCGTTGTATGCGGGAATCCTTGTGGAATAAGCGCAATATCTTTATGGGCTAGGACAAGAACAGCAAGCTTCACCCCGACCCATCCGACAATGAGAAATGCCGCTACCTCGAGACCTGGTCGTTTAGCAAGTAAACCAACGAAAACATTCGCTGCAAATCGCATAATGATTAGTCCGATCATCCCGCCGGCAAAAATAACTGCAAACTGTCCAGCATCAAGACTTCCAATATGACCGAGTCCAGTAGGCGGCAGGGCTACTGCGAGTGCAACAGCTGCCAATATGGAGTCGATAGCAAAAGCAAGATCGGCGAATTCAACTTTAAATACCGTAAACCAAAATTCTTTCGGTGTTGCCTCCTTGAGGGGTTCTCTATCCCTTGGAATGCTCGCTTCCTCTGGACTTTTCGATTTGAAACGGTCGTATAAGTTTTTAGCTGCAATTCCAAGTAAGTATATCGCGCCTAGCGCTTGTATCCACCAAAATTCTACGAGGTAAGAAATGACTAATAAAGAACCGAAACGAAGGACAAAGGCACCTGCCAGTCCATAAAACAGAGCTCTTTTTCGTTGTTTTTCCGGTAAATGCCTTACCATAATCGCTAATACGAGCGCATTATCTGCAGCAAGCAGTCCTTCCAGACCGATTAAAACGATCAATACCCATAAATATTCTAAAATCAAATCTGCACCCATTGGTACACACTCCTTCTCCTGCTTCCCTCAGCGTGGTTTTAGGCACAAAAAAATGGCCTTTATAGATAAAGGCCACAGAAAAAGACCTTTACCTGCGATGGGTAAAGGTCTCGCTAACAACAATTGTTGCCAATCAAGCCGGAGATAGGTATCTCGTAATGACGACTTAAATTGTACAGCTACTCCCCTTTAGGAATCTTTAGGAATATTAAACACTATTCTAGTTAAAATGTCAATCTTTACCCCATACAGGGAAAACATATGCGATTTGTAAAAACTTTTTCTATTCTACTGTTCCCCAAATCAAAATATTTATACATGAATAGGAAAGTTTTTTGCTATTTTTTGATGATTTCTGCAAGAATTTCATCTAGTGCAATTTGTATCATTTCTAACTTTTTCGTGCTTGCTTCTTCGCTCTTGTCCCGGACACCGTAGTAGTATTTCAATTTCGGTTCAGTTCCTGATGGGCGGAAACAAACCCAGCCGTCTTCTTCAAGAATGAATTTCATCATGTTTTCTTGCGGCAAGTTAATCGTTTCAGTCGTGCCGGTTGCTGTGTCCGTACGTTCACTCGTTACGTAATTCTCGACTTTTTCCACACGGATTCCAGCAACTTCTTCCATTGGCCGGTGACGGATCTCTTCCATAATTTTAGCTATTTGTTCTGAACCTTCTTTTCCTTCGAGTGTTAAGGAATTGAGCCCTTCGAGGTAATAGCCGTGTTTCTCATATAGTGAATGAAGGGCTTCTAAAACAGACTTCCCTTGGCTCTTCCAGTAATGGGCCATTTCCGCAGTTAGCATCGCCGCTTGAACAGCATCTTTATCACGGGTAAATCCACTTGCAAGGTAACCGTAACTTTCCTCGTAACCAAACATGAATGTTTCACCAGTTGAATCAAAACCTGCAATTTTCTCTGCGATATATTTAAAGCCAGTGAGTGTTTCAATCGTCTCTACTCCATAAGAATCAGCAATCGCTCGGCCAAGTTCTGTCGTGACAACTGTTTTAATCATCCGGGCATTTCGGTAAACGTTCAGATTGCTATGGGATAAAATATAATCGAGCAATAAAGAACCGAGCTGGTTTCCAGTAAGGACGACATATTCGCCTGCCTTATTTTTAACAGCTGCTCCAAGCCGGTCGGCATCCGGGTCTGTCGCAAGTAGGACATCGGCATTCTCTTTTTCCCCATACTGTATCGCCAGCTTAAATGCCTGATGTTCTTCCGGGTTCGGTGATTCAACGGTCGAGAATTCTGGATCTGCGACTGCTTGTTCCTCCACAATAGTGACATTTGGGAAATTCAGTTGTTTAAATCCGCGCGCAACCAAGTCTGTCCCTGTTCCGTGAAGCGGCGTGTAAATGATTTTCAGATCCTTTTCTCGTTCAAGTTCTTCCTCGCCCATCTTCGTCATTCCAATAAGATTTTCCAGGTAGGAGCGGTCTACTTCTTCACCTAGCCAGTAAAGCAGCAATTCATCTTCTAATTCCTTCTTGTCACGGACCGGTACTTGCAGTTCATCCCCTGTCGCTTGAATTGCTGCTGTAATTTGCTCCGCTTCTTCCAGTAGAATTTGGCCGCCTTGTTCGTTGTAGACTTTAAGCCCATTGTATTGTGGCGGGTTATGACTTGCCGTAATCATAATCCCAGCTGCTGCGTTCAAGTAACGAACCGCATAGGAAAGAACAGGGGTAGGCCGGATTGATGTAAAGACAGACGCGCGAATCCCATATGCCCCTAATACTTTTGCCGCTTCAACAGCAAATTCCTGGGACATGTAACGTGAATCATAAGCGATTGCAACACCGCGTTGTTTTGCATTCACAACATGCTCCAATAAGTAATTTGCAAGTCCATTGACTGCTTTTCTTACGGTATATATATTCATCCGGTTCGTGCCGGGTCCGAGCACGCCGCGGATACCTCCTGTTCCGAACGTCAACTCTTGGTAAAAAGCATCTTCCGTTTCTTTAGGATCGTTTTTCAAATCCTTTAATTCGGCTTGGAGGTTACTATCCAAGTTCTCGAAAGCAAGCCATTTTTCAAAGGTTTGTTCCCAGTTTTTCGCCATTTCGCTCCCCCTAAATATGTATATATATCAAAATATTAACACAGCAGATTCTTTTATTCTATGAATCATGAATAAAATCATGAGTTTTTGTTAATAATACTATTATATAGTATAAATTTAAAAGCACAAAAGCAGGGAAAATGAGAATAATAGATTAGTGGGTTCGGGGGTATGGTTTTGGTGAGGAATAAACGTTTTTTTGAAGTGCTGGTTGGTCTGATTTTGATTTTCTTATTGATTTGGCTAGTTTCAATCAATGACTTTATATTTATGCCATTGTTTAAATTGGTTGGCGCGGTAGCATTTCCGATTATCGGAGCAGGGATTCTTTATTATCTGACGAAGCCGTTGATGCACTTTTTTGAACGTTTTAGAATCCATCGTATTGTCGCGATTCTTATGGTATTCGTCATTATTTTGCTCGTCGCCTTTCTCTTTGTCATTTATATTTGGCCAATTGTCCGTGATCAGACAGCGAATCTGATAAAAGGAATCCCGGCGATGGTTAAAGTTGCTGAAGACTTCATCAGTTACTGGGAAACGAATTATACGATCATACCAGATCAGGTACTGCAGGCAGTTGATGATTTCGCCGACAAGATTCCTTCTCGCATTGACGATATTATCAATCATTTATTTTCCTTCGTCGGTGGATTGATCGGTCAAGTTATCAGTATTGTAGCAGGGATCGTGCTGATCCCATTTTTCCTTTTCTTTATGCTAAAGGATGGGGAAAAATTATTGCCGTTTATTATGAAATTTTTCAAGCCGAAGAAGGCTTATAATCTCCGAAGTTTATTGCTAAAAATCAATCAAGTCTTAACGGCATTCATCCAGGGACAGTTGATTGTAAGCTTTTTTGTCGGAGTGCTTCTCTTGATCGGGTATTCGATTATCGGTTTGGACTATGCGCTGGCACTTGCTTTGTTCGGAATGTTAACGAATGTGATTCCTTATCTTGGACCCTTTCTAGCTGTAACGCCGGCGATTATTGTTGGGGCATTTCAAGATCCATGGAACATTGTTTGGGTATCGATCATTATGATTGTTGCCCAACAGATTGAAAGTACACTGATTTCACCAAATGTAATGGGGCAAGTGTTGCATCTCCATCCACTTACAATTATTACAGTCATCCTTGCAGCAGGAAGTATCGCCGGCTTTCTCGGCATCCTATTCGCCGTCCCCTTCTATGCCGTCATCCGAACGATCATTATTCATTTTTACGAAACATATGTGGATTCTAAGAAAAATAGAGAAGACGCGTTGTTTTGATCAGTGTGTCTAATTCCAGGAAATACTCCGCACTTGTACTTTCTCCTGGAAGTCTGCATTCCAGACTAAATTAGAATGAAAATCGAACAATCCACTTCCCACTTAATTAGCTCTGGGAATATACGGAGACTCCAACAGGGTGAGAGGCATTGATGAGACCCTACAGCAGGCTTGCCTGCGGGGAGGCTCATCAATCGCGCAGTATATTCCCGGAGCGGGGCTAGCCCTCTAATTATGGTTTAGCTTTTTCCCTAGGAATCTATCCGAAATCATATTACAATAGATACAAAGGCTTTGGGAAAGGGGACTTTTTAGAAGATGAATAAAGAGCAGCTTTTGGGTAAATTGGATGAACTGAAGTCGGATTACGTCCGGATTCAAGGTGATATGGATAAATTGGAATATGTAAAAGGCAGAGTATCCTCAGCAGAAGGCCAACTCGTACGCCTCGAAGGAGAAATTGCCGAATTACGCAAACAACTAGAGAAAATCGAGGAAGAAGAGTAAACTTGCAATTTTACTCTTCTTTTTATGTAAAAATATGATACGATTATTTTCATAGGAAGGAGTGTTGGACATGCTCGTCAAAGAAAAAAACATACTGCAAACCTACTTCGGTTATGAAGCATTCCGCCCTGGGCAAGAAGAAGCAATCTCCCATATACTCGAACGAAAAAATACACTTGCTGTCATGCCTACAGGTGGAGGTAAATCCCTAATCTATCAAATCCCCGGATTATCCATGGAAGGTACTGCAATCATTATCTCCCCTTTAATTTCACTGATGAAAGATCAGGTGGATGGACTTGCATCCCTTGGAATTGCTGCAACCTATATCAACAGCTCCCTGTCTGCCGCTGAACAGGATATGCGGATGCGGGAAATTGCGGCAGGCAGATATAAGTTTGTCTATGTCGCTCCAGAACGTTTTGAGTCCTATCGTTTCACCGAACTGATGCAAGAGATTCATATTTCGCTCGTCGCCTTTGATGAAGCGCATTGTATTTCCCAATGGGGGCATGATTTCAGACCGAGTTACCGCTCGATTGTCCCGCGCCTAAAGGAGTTTGGCAATATTCCTGTCTTTGTCGCGCTTACTGCAACGGCGACAGAGGAGGTTGTTGAAGATATTCAGTCCCTACTAAGCATTCAGAACGAGCAGACCGTAAACACCGGCTTTGCTAGGGAAAACCTCTCCTTTCATGTGGTTAAAGGGAAAGATAAGCAGACGTATATTCGCAGCTTCCTTACCGAACATAAAAATGAGCCAGGAATTATTTACACGGCAACCCGGAAACAGGCGGACAATCTGCAAACGCAGCTAAGTCAGCGTGGATTTTCTGTTGCGAAATATCATGCCGGGCTTACGGAACTCGAGCGGCAAGAGGCTCAATCCGCTTTCCTCCATGATGAAGTGACGGTTATAATTGCGACGAACGCATTTGGCATGGGAATCGATAAATCAAACGTTCGTTTTGTAATTCACTATGCGATGCCGATGAATATTGAATCCTATTACCAGGAAGCCGGAAGAGCTGGCCGTGATGGAGAAGCGAGTGACTGTATTCTTTTATTTTCACCACAGGATGTGCAAGTTCAGAAGTTTTTAATTGAACAATCGATGATGGAAGAAGATGCGAAACAAAATGAATATCGCAAGCTTCAAGCAATGATTAATTACTGTCATACCCACGGGTGTCTCGCGAACTTCATCCTGGAATATTTTGATGATACCACTCCATATGCAAGCTGCGAGCGTTGCAGCAATTGTACGGAACTTCAGGAGAAAACTGATATTACGGAAGAAGCGCAAATGATTCTTTCGTGTGTCAAGCGAATGAATGAACGGTTCGGTGTCAGTATGACGGCCAAGGTACTGAAAGGGTCAAGGGATAAAAAGATTGTTCAATTTGATCTAACACGCCTCACAACATACGGGCTGCTTTCTCGGTATACCGAAAAGGAAATTACTGAAATGATTCACTTTTTAATTGCGGAAAATCTGCTGGCAATTGAAGAAGGACGTTATCCAACGATCCGCTTGAATCAGAATTCTGTCGACGTCTTGAAGGGTGAACGACCGGTAGAAATGTATACTGCGCCAATTCCAACGACAGGAGATTCCGATTTCCATGTTGGATTGTTCACCGAACTGCGAGCACTCCGGAAGGAAATAGCCGATGAGAAGAATCTGCCGCCGTATATTCTCTTTTCCGACGCTACATTAAAAGAACTAAGCCGATATTTCCCGCAAACGAAAGAAGAGATGCTGCAAATCAAGGGAATTGGTGAGGTTAAGTTTGAACAATACGGGGAAAGCTTCCTTACCCTTCTACAAGACTGGCGTGCACGTAATCCAGATGTGGAAGTAAAAGTGCTTATTTCTGCCGACACACCGGTTGTCCGGAAAAAGGATACAGATGACGAAGGGCCAAGTCATCTCGTTAGCTACAATCTTTTCCAATCCGGCAAAACAATTAAAGAAATAGCTGCAATTCGCGGATTTAAGGATCAAACGATTGAGAATCATTTATTTAAAGCATATAAAGATGGATTTACCCTTGCTTGGAATATCTTTTTTAATGAGGAAGAAGAAGCGGAAGTACTGAAGGCAAAAGAAGGAATGGAGGAAGAACGGTTAAAACCGCTGAAAGAAGCCTTACCTGAAAGCTATACGTATTTGAAAATTAAAGCTGTGTTAGTGAAAAATGGCATGATGTAGTGGGACAAGGGCTCTGACCCCAATGTCCCACTTTTTTATTCCCCTTTTACATTCAGTGCCCATGTACCTTTACGGAAGACAGGTTCGGTTGTGCCGTCTTGTTTGACGCCGTCGATATCAAGCTTGTCGGAACCGATCATGAAGTCGACGTGGATGAGGCTATCATTAACACCGTGTTTGTCCAATTCCTCATCACTCATTTCAGAGCCGCCTTTTAAGTTGGTCGGATAAGCTTTACCCAACGCAATGTGGCAAGAGGCGTTTTCGTCAAAAAGCGTGTTATAGAAAATGAGTCCAGATTGAGATACCGGGGATTCATCTGGGACGAGCGCAATTTCACCGAGACGACGAGCTCCTTCATCGGAATTGAGTAAGTGCTTGAGTACCTCTTCTCCCTCTTCCGCTTTGAAATCGACTACTTTACCATCTTTGAAAGTCAGCTGGAAGTTGTCGATTAAGCTTCCGCCGTAGTTCAATGGTTTCGTGCTTGAAACCGTACCGTTTACACCATATTTATGCGGCAAGGAGAAGACTTCTTCTGTCGGGATGTTCGGATTGAACGTAACACCGGTTTCCGCAACCGCCGAACCGCCCTTCCAAATATGCCCTTCTGGTAATTCGAGATCGAGCTCTGTACCTGGTGCTTTTAAGATTAACTTTTTATAATTCTTGTTATTTAGAACTTCACGAGCCTTTTTCAATGTTGCATTATGCTTATCCCATGCGGCAAGCGGATCGGCTTGGTCAACACGGACGATTTTCAAGATGGCTTCCCATAAACTTTCTACCGCATCCTCTGGAGATTTATCAGGGAAAATCTTTTGGGCCCAGTCTTTAGATGGAATGGATATAATTGACCAAGGAATCTTGTCATTCATCGTATATTTGCGGAAATTAACCATTGCTTCAGCTGCTGCTTTATTTGCTGCGGCTACACGAGATGGATCAATATCTTTTAATAAATCCGGGTTTGTCGAACGGATATGAAGTATGGCTGCCCCATCTTCTGCAAATTCATCATGCAATTTAACGCGCCATTCCGGGAATGAAGCAATGACCTCGTCCGGTGCATACTGGTATTTCAAGAGCGTTAACTCATCATCCACCCAGTTGATATGGACATCTTTCGCCCCGATTTCGTATGCCCTCCTTGCCACAATCTTTGTAAAATCTGCACCCTCGAGTGGAGCATTGATCATGAGTGCCTGCCCCTTCTCTAAGTTGACGCCAGTTTTTAAAGCGAGTTCAGCATATTTTTCTTGCAATTCGATACTTGCCATTTTATGACCTCCAATTGGTTCAAATTGTATACATTCTATTATTTCATAAATTGAAGAATTCACCAACTTTTTTGTAGACAAAATCATTGGACCTGCCTTATCCCTTATTGCGAACGAAGCTATTTTATGGTAAACTTAATATTAAGTTACTTTTTGTAATTACTGTAATCCCTTTTCTTAAGGCTTGACATTGGATTAGTGAGGTGATCAATATGGAGGAAATCTTATGTCCACGTTTTGAAAAGGCGATGGGGTTATTAAGTACCCGCTGGGTAGGCTTAATCTTATTTGAGTTGCTGAAAGGGACAAAACGTTTCTCAGAGATGGAAGCTAATTTACCTATTAGTGGCAGATTGCTCTCCGATCGCTTGAAGATGCTCGAAAAAGAAGGTATTGTCGAGCGGAAAATATATTCTGAGTTCCCTGTCCGGATTGAATATTCGCTTTCTGAAAAAGGCCGTGCGCTCGAGCCGGTCATCCGCGAAATTCAGGCTTGGGCGGAGGAGCATGTTACGAAAGAAGAGGTAGAGACGGAGAAAGAGGACAAGGTAAAATAAATAGACAGATGTGCGCCTGATTTCATTACCTTGGGCACATTTTAAGGGCTTAGCGAATTTACTTCCCTAAGCCCTATTTTACATTCACCCAATTTCGCAGCCTGAAAGAGTGGATTACTTTCATTCAGCGTAAGTACAGCTTTCATCTGGGGGTCTGTAATCCCGATACCTCTCGCTTTTTGCGGGCTTTCTTCTAATTTAATTCATTTTCCTAACCCGTTGCAACGTTTTTAAAAGGAGGCGATAGTTGTAAAACCATGCCTCCTTTAAGTTGTTGCATATGTGTTTGTTTTTTAACATAGGGACACCTCATTTTTGCTATGAGGTTGTTGTGTAGCTGCTCCAAACAGAAAATGGTTAAGAGCTGCTGGTCCCTCTCTTCTACTTGTTTCTGTCCCAAATATATTCGGAGCCAATTTTTTGAGCGAAAGTTTTCGATTTATTCCGGCGTTCTCTGCGTTGTTCGGCACGTTCGGGTGCAGACTCGTGCAGCGTCTTCTCATAATCGGTCTCCGGGTAAACTGGCGGAACTGGAGTTGGTCTGCCGTATTCATCAATTGCTACAAAGGTAAGAAAAGCGGTGTTACATACTTCCTTTTCCTCCGTTACGAGATTCTCCGTAATGACCCGGACAAAAACTTCCATCGATGTATTCCGTGTCCACGTAACGAATGATTCGATTAAAATCGCGTCCCCTGCCCGTACAGGGGTTAAGAAGTCAACCGAGTCAATCGACGCCGTAACGACAGGATTTCGGCAATGCTTTACAGCCGAAATTGCCGCTAAGTCGTCAATATGCGCTAAAAGCCTTCCACCGAATAATGTATTATGGACGTTTGTATCCGGCGGGTGAACGTGGGTTGTTTTAATTGCTAATGAGTTGGAACAAGGTTTTGCTTTCATGGTGTCCTCCTTGATGTTCTCTTATAGAACTGGTGATAATAAGCGTGATATCGATTCTTTCAATTTGATTCCAAGCGAGCGTTTCTCATACAGTTTCTTCGTCATTTGTGTGGATCGGCGAATGTCGTCATGGAATGCTTCGACGAGCTCTTCGGTAATTTCCTTATCATAGATCAAGGCACTCACTTCAAAATTCAGGCGGAAACTGCGTACATCAATATTCGCCGTTCCAACCGTTGATATTTTTCCGTCGACGATTAGTGTCTTCGCATGCATGAAACCGTTCTGGTAAATATAAATTTCTCCGCCCGCTTCGAGCAAGTCCCCACTGTAGGATAAGGTTGCCCAGTAGACAAATGGATGATCCGGTTTATTCGGGATCATGACCTTTACATCCACTCCAGATAATGCTGCAAGTCTTAGCGCATCCCGCAAGCTTTCATCCGGAATGAAGTAAGGCGTCTGAATATAAATATATTCCTTTGCCTCGAGTATCATCTTTATATACGCATTCTTTATCTGTTCTAAATCCTGATCCGGACCGCTCGAGACGATTTGCATGCCGGCGTCTCCTGCTTTTTCCGATTGATAATAGTGGTCTTCATAATGGATATTACTTTTAGCTGCTTGGTTCCAGTCAAGGATAAACCGCGTCTGCATCCCTTCGACGGCAGAACCCTTTACACGCAGATGGGTATCGCGCCAGTAACCAAATTTTTTATCTTTACCAAGATACTCATCACCGATATTGAATCCCCCGATATAGCCGATTTTCCCATCAATGATTGCGAGTTTTCGGTGGTTACGGTAATTTATTTTAAAATTGACGAGTTTTGCTGGGAAAAAAGCTTCGACTTGAACACCGGCATCGCGAAGTCGCTTCACATATTTTTTACTTAAACGGCGTGAGCCCATTGCATCATAAAGGAAACGGACGGTGACACCTTCATTGGCCTTCTTGATCATGACATCGGCTAGTTTCATGCCGAGCTCGTCATTGCGAACAATATAATAAATTAAATGGATATGTTCTTTCGCCCGCCGCATGTCTTGCATCAAGCGTTCAAACTTCTCCTCTCCGTCGAGAAGTATATCAACCGCGTTGTTCTGAGATAAAAGGGAAGAATCTGTTCGTAAATTTAAATAAACCAGGCTCGCATATTTTTTCATATCTGCGTCGCTATATTCGAGTTCATCATTTTCAATATCACGAAGCTGAGACTGAACCGCCGCCTTTAATCCGAGTTTACTCTTCGTGTCCCAGACAAAAATCCGTCCATTACTGATTGGCTTTCCAAAGATTAAATAAAGAATAAATCCAGCAACTGGGATAAATAAAAGGACCATAAGCCAAGCCCAGGTGGACGAAGCGTTTTTCCGCTCCAGAAAGATAATCGACAACCCGAGAATGATATTAACTAATATTGTAATGTTCAACAAAATTGCAACTAAACTCATCCAACCAGCCCTCTTCATCAATCAAATCAACTAATATACTATAATATAGCACAACTCCCCCACCACTTCGAGCGGGACATTGGGGTCAGAGCATTTGTCCCGGTGTGGTGGGACATCGGGGTTGGGACATCGGGGTCAGAGCTTTTGTCCCGGTTTCTGTTAGAAAGTGGGGCAAAGCATTTACCTCAATTAATATACCCTACGAAGACAGCTTGAACACAAAAAACATCCTACCCCAAATCGGAATAAGATGCTTCTTTCCATTTATACGTATTAACAGTCTGTAATACCCCACAGAATGAGTTTCACTTTATACATGCTCTAGCGCTTGTTCCAAGTCATCCCAAATATCTTCCCAAGCTTCAAGCCCGATCGAGAGCCGGATCAATTGATCGGTAATGCCCATCTTTAAACGAGACGCTTCCGGCACGACTGCATGTGTCATTGTTGCTGGATGTTCAATCAATGTCTCCACATCCCCGAGACTCACTGCAATTTTAATAAAATTCAAGCGGTTCATAAAGTGCTGGGCATCTTGTTTACTTCCTTTTATTTCAAAAGAAATCATTCCGCCACTCTTACGCATCTGCTTTGCTGCAATTTTTCCGTCACTTGATTCCGTATCGCCCGGAAAATATATCGAAGCAACTTTTGGATGCCCTTTTAACTTTTCAAAAATATTAGCTGCATTTTCACAGTGGCGGTCCATTCGAATGGGCAATGTTTTCAAGCCGCGGAGCAGCAACCACGCATCAAATGGTGACATTATTCCGCCAATGTCCTTACGTGCGGTGATTGCCAAATCATCAATAAAATCTGCTTTACCGACGACAAGACCAGCAATGACATCACCATGGCCTCCAATATATTTCGTAGCACTATGAAGAACGACGTCACAGCCTAAATCAAGCGGGCGCTGTAAATAAGGTGTAGAGAACGTATTGTCCACGACGACTGGAATACTATATTCTTTCGCAACTTTTGTTACAAGTTCCAAATCAATAAGCTTCATTGTAGGATTGATCGGTGTTTCAACATAAATCAATGCGGTTTCTGGTTTTATTTTAGCGTGGATTGCATCTTCTGAGTCAAGCAGGGAGAAGTCTGACGTGATATTGTATTTTTCCTTCATCAGTGTTAATAATCCGTACGTGCATCCGTAAAGCCCAGCAGAGCATAAAACATGATCATTTGCCTTCGTTAAGGATAATAAAACCGCCGAAACAGCCGCCATACCTGAAGCAAAAGCAAGACCTTTCTCTCCATTTTCAAGCCGGGCAATCCGCTCCTCAAGGACACGAACGGTCGGATTTCCTAAACGCGAATAAACAAATCCCTCCTCTTCCCCGCTAAATCGTCTTTCGCCTTGTTCTGCCGTATCAAAAACATAAGTGGATGTTTGAAATAGTGGAATGGACAGACTTCCGAGCATTTCCTTTTCATCATAACCCTCATGAATCACTGCAGTTTCAAACCTTTGATATTTCTTTGTCATATGCTTCCTCCCCTTTACTTCTCATTTCAAAATGAAGCAATATCTCTATAACTAGCATACAAGAAAAAACACTATTATGAAAGCGTTTTCCGAGGGAGTTGGGACACTTGGGGTCAGAGCATTTGTCCCAATGGGACAGTTACACTGACCCCAATGTCCCACCTACCAGCGGGACAAATGCTCTGACCCCCTGTCCCGATTCTTGCGTTTTTGCGTAATTAGTCTTAATATTGTTTTTATACTTACAGAGGGGTTAGGATGGGGGATTGGTGACGATGGAATCGAGGGAAATGAAGTTAGGTACGTTATATACGTTTAGTGCATATTTGCTTTGGGGTTTCTTAACAATGTACTGGAAACTTCTCGATCATGTGAATCCAATGGAAACGCTCGCCCATCGAATTGTCTGGTCATTCATTTTCATGATTGCTTTACTGCTTACAATCAAACAATTCCGTTCGTTTCTCCATACGTGCCGAAATTTATTACGAAATCCAAAGGCTCTATTAGCTATTGCAGCTGCTTCAATTCTTATCTCGACGAATTGGTTCTTATTCATTTGGGCAGTCGCGAATGGTTACGTCCTCCAAGCAAGCCTAGGCTATTATATTAATCCATTAATGAGCATTTTCTTAGGTATTGTCGTTTTAAGGGAACAAGTAACGATGCGACAAGGATTTGCCTTTCTTCTGTGTGCCATAAGTGTCCTTTATCTGAGCGTATCAAGCGGTGTCTTTCCCTGGGTCTCACTTGCCCTTGCAACAAGCTTTGCAATCTATGGGCTTCTAAAAAAGAAAATCAACATTAGCTCCACCCATGGCCTAACGATTGAAACGATGCTAGTTACACCAATTGCAGCGGGCTACCTTTTCCTGCTACCACGTCAAGCTTTCACTCTGTCCCCTGCTATATCTGGGACAAATCTTTTACTTATTGGCGCAGGGATCGCCACAGCAATCCCACTTTTATTATTTGCTAATGGAGCAAAAGCAATTCCGCTATCTATGGTAGGGATTTTACAATTCATTACACCGACGATCATGCTCTTCCTAGGAGTATTCGTCTATCATGAAGCTTTTTCAATAGAAAAATTTATCGCCTTTTTATTTATCTGGTTTGCATTAATTCTCTATTTAAGCTCGGTATATCATCACCCAGCGAAAAGACAGGCAAATACATAAGAATGGGGTCAGAGCACTTGTCCCAGTGGGACAGATACACTGACCCCAATGTCCCAGCGCCTGCGGGACAGTTGCTCTGACCCCCATGTCCCAGGCCAGCGGGACAAATGCTCTGACCCCATGTCCCAGTATCAATCTTTTTTAAAATACCAACTAAAGGGGTTGACATTAGTCTGGATTAAACGTTATAATCGTCTGTAAATTTATAAAAGATTTTCAAGTAGCGCAATTAACGCGCTTCTAGCAAATCTGTAGCAAGAAATCTTCTTATCAAGAGCGGCGGAGGGATTAGGCCCGATGAAGCCCGGCAACCTTGAAGTAAGCAATTTTACTTTTAATGGTGCTAAATCCTACAGATCTACCCGGATCTGGAAGATAAGAGGAGGATATGTATAGTAAACTATACGCCCCTCTTCTTAAGGAAGGGGGGCGTTTTAATTATTCCCCTCTCTCCAAAACATTCCAAGCTACATATTTTTCAAAACCAAGGAGGAATTATCAATGTCAGAATTCAACATTTTCAATTTAGAAACACAAGCTCTTCACTCTGGTCAAGAGGAAGCAGATCCAACATCACGGGCAAGAGCGGTTCCGATTTATGAAACAACTTCCTATGTTTTCCGGGATACGGAGCATGCACAAAATCTTTTCGGGCTCGCAGAAGCAGGAAACATTTATACAAGAATCACCAACCCGACCGTCGCAGCTTTTGAACAACGGATTGCAGATCTTGAAGATGGTGTAGGAGCAGTGGCAACATCTTCTGGAATGGCTGCTATTACGCTCGCTATTCTAAACATCGCTGGAACCGGTGATGAAATCATTGCGGACAGCAATCTTTACGGTGGAACGTATAACCTGTTCCTAAACACCTTACCGAAATACGGAATCACATTTAAGCTAGTAGACGGAACAAACCCGGAGAATTTCCGAACAGCAATCACGGATAAAACGAAAGCAATATTCGGGGAAACGATTACGAACCCAAGCTTGAACGTATTTGATATTGAAGCAGTTGCTGAAATCGCGCATGAAAATGGGCTTCCACTCATTATCGATAATACATTTGCAACCCCATTCATCACAAAACCAATTAGCTGGGGCGCAGATATTGTGATCCACTCGGCAACGAAATGGATTGGCGGTCATGGTTCAACTATCGGTGGTGTCGTTATTGATGGTGGACGCTTCAACTGGGATAACCCGCGTTTCCCTGAGTTCACAACACCGGACGAAAGCTATAAAGGTTTAAAATACGTAGATGTAGGACCGGCTGCATATGCAACAAAATTACGTGTTCAACTTCTACGTGATATTGGTGCATCACTAAGTCCAAAGAGCGCATTCACTTTCATTCAAGGGCTAGAGTCTTTACAAGTACGTATCGATCGTCATTTGGAAAATACGAAAGAGGTCGTTAAGTACCTGAAGAACCACCCTGCTGTTGAATGGGTCAACTATCCGGGGCTTGAGGAGCACCCCTCCTATGAATTGGGGAAAAAGTATTTAAACCGAGGCGCAGGATCTATAATTACATTTGGTATTAAAGGTGGCCGGGAAGCAGGACGTAAGCTGATCGATAACATTACCCTCTGGTCCCATGTGGCAAACGTTGGAGATTCGAAATCCCTTATTATTCATCCCGCTTCAACGACACACCAACAACTAAGTGCAGAGGACTTACAAAAGAGTGGTACGCCTGAAGAGCTTGTCCGGCTATCAATTGGTCTTGAGTCAACGAAAGATATCTTGAAAGACCTTGACCAAGCTATTGCAAAAGCAACTGGTGAAGCACCACAATTCACACCGACTGCGGATGACGCAGCTAACTGGTTGCTCCATTCGCCTTTCGATCGCTCCAATGGGTTGAGAAAGAAAACAATTGCAGTTACTGGTGTTGATGAAGCAACCGAGAAGAAGTTGCGTAACTACGGTTTTGAAGTTGTAGCGGTTGAGGAGCCAAAACAATTGAATGGCACTTCCGAAACCCTTGATGCTCTTGTAGTAAATGCAGAAGAACTTCCGAAAGAAACAATCGAGCAACTTATCAATAAAGAAAGCAAAATTCTTTGGATTGAAAATAACATCGATGGTGCAGCAGCAGAATATGCACAAGCAGCAGGCATTCACGTGATCGAAAGCAAGTCCATTGCGGATGAATTAGACCGTATCCGTGGCAGTAAAGCAGCAAAAGAAGCAATCGAAATATAACAATTTTTTTATTAAAGAAACGAATGCAAGGTGCGTTCGTTTCTTTTTTGTTCCTGTCTCCTCGTTTAACTTCAACTTTTTGTGCGTAGAATAATTGGGTAGATAGAGAATACTAGACAAATTAAATCCACGTTTTATACTGGTAGTAGACAGATTATAGGTGTGATACGATGAAAAAAATATTATTTATTCTTTTTGCAATCATTCTTTTAACAATAGGAATACTTTATTATATCGATGGTCAGCCCCCAGCATTAACCCAACCGTTGATCCCTGAGGAAAATGCAGAAGAATTGAAGGAAGAAATCGAACCCGAACAAGATGAACTGGAAGATGAGGAAGAAACTGAAGAAGAGGAAAACAGCTTTTCCGAACGATTATCCCATGTTGTCCGAGAGACGATTGGCCGGATTTTCCAACGGGAAGTGAAAATTGTTGCGATTGGTGACTCGTTGACCCGTGGAGTTGGTGATGCAACAAATAGTGGCGGCTATGTCGGCATTTTAGAGCGTTTCATCAATCAAGAGGACGAGATTGCAACATTTGAAAACTTCGGTATTCCCGGAAATCGGACGGATCAGCTTTTAATCCGTTTGGGGCAACCTGAAATCATTGAAGCACTGGAAGAGGCAGATATTGTTCTCGTCACGATTGGCGCCAATGACATCATGCAAGTGGCAAAAGAAAATATTACGAACCTCGAAATGGATGACTTTATTGATGAACATAGCGATTATGAAGAGCGGCTTGAAGAAGTTCTTAAAAGGCTCTCTGATATTAATTCAAATGCCGATATTTACTTGCTTGGGATCTATAATCCTTTTGAAAAGTATTTCCAAGATATCGAGGAATTAAATCAGATTGTAAATACCTGGAATGAGACAGGAAGCAGCTTGGCGAACGAAATAGATAATATTACTTTCATTCCGATTATCGATTTATTTGCAGGGAATGAAGACCCTATATTTGCCGATGATAATTTCCATCCGAATTATACGGGATATTATTTGATGGCAGAGCGTGTGTTAGACTATATTTCTAGAGAAGAAGGTTGACAGCATGGCGAGAACCGATAAGCACCGACAGAAGATCAATTGGAAAACAGGTTTTTTCTTGATTTTAGCATTGAATATTGCCGGCCTCCTGCTGCTTGTCAGTTTGATCTTTTGGCCGGCGGAAGATTTGGAATTACCTAGTGAATCAGCGGAGACCAAGCAGGAAAGCTCCCAATTCATTGTAAGGACATCAAAGCAAAATTTAAATAATCTAATTAACGCTTATATTGAACATCTAACTGAAAATACACGGCATAAGTACCGGATTGAATTGGAAGAAGATGTGCATCTGATTGGAGAACTGCCAGTGTTTTCAACGACGGTCCCCCTATCTATGCATTTTGAACCGGAAGTCGCCCAAAATGGAGATATTATTTTAAAACAAGAATCTATTTCACTTGGATTGCTGGAATTACCGAATCGGAGAATTATGCAATACTTGGCTAGATACTTACCAATGCCAGATTGGGTCACTGTCAATCCAAATGAAGAAGAGATTTATATTGCCATTTCCGACATGGATATTCGCAGTAACTTCGAACTAGCCGTCGAAACCATCGACCTGAAAGAAAACAACCTCGCCTTCCGCATCAGCGTCCCATACGAAACATTCGGCATCGAAAGCTGGAAAATGTTCCCCTGATCGGGACACGGGGTCAGAGCAGTTGTCCCTCCTTTTGAGCGGGACATGGGGTCAGAGCAAATGTCCCAGATATTTGGGACAAAAGCTCTGACCCCATGTCCCGTTTTGCATGAAATCTTCTTATCTGGGTAGGCTATTCATTGATAACTTTAGGAAATGAGGGACGAACAATGAGTAAAGAGCCACCCAAAGATGATTACGAAACGCATAAGGAAGATGAGAACACGTTAACGACACGGCAAGGGCATCCGGTTACGAATAACCAGAATATCCGAACCGTTGGAAATCGCGGACCGGCGATGCTTGAAAACTATGACTTTATTGAGAAAATCAGCCATTTCGACCGTGAAAAAATCCCAGAGCGGATTGTCCATGCTCGAGGTGCCGGGGCTCACGGTTATTTTGAAACGTATGGAACGGTCGGTGATGAACCGGTTTCTAAATACACACGAGCGAAAGTTTTCCACGGCAAGGGGAAACGAACTCCTGTATTTGTCCGCTTTTCCACTGTTGTACATGGGAACCATTCTCCAGAAACTGTCCGTGACCCGAGAGGATTTGCAGTGAAATTTTACACAGAAGACGGGAACTGGGACTTAGTCGGAAATCATATCAAAATATTTTTCATCCGAGATGCGATGAAGTTCCCTGATATGATCCACGCATTCCGCCCAGACCCTGTGACCAACGTGCAGGACAGTGAGCGTTTCTTTGATTTCTGTGCGAACTCGCCGGAATCTTTCCATATGGTGACTTTTATTTATTCGCCCTGGGGAATTCCAGCCAATTACCGCATGATGCAAGGTTCCGGAGTGAACACATATAAATGGGTAAATGCTGAAGGTAAAGCAGTTCTCGTGAAATACCACTGGGAGCCGAAACAAGGAATCAAGAATCTCACGATGAAAGAAGCTCAGGAGATCCAAGGGAAAAACTTTAACCATGCAACACAGGATTTATATGAAGCGATTGAAAAAGGCGATTATCCCGAGTGGGAATTATTCGTCCAAATCATGGAGGATGGACCACATCCGGAACTTGATTTTGACCCGCTCGACGATACGAAGCTCTGGCCGGATGATCAGTTCCCGTGGCTTCCAGTTGGAAAAATGGTGCTTAACCGTAACCCGGAGAATTATTTTACCGAAGTGGAACAAGCCGCTTTTGGGACGGGAGTACTTGTGGATGGCTTAGACTTTTCTGAAGACAAGATGCTCCAAGGCCGCACCTTCTCCTACTCTGATACACAACGATACCGTGTTGGCGCAAACTATTTACAACTGCCGATTAACGCAGCGAAAAGACGGGTGGCAACTAACCAGGAGGGCGGCCATATGCGTTACGATAACGATAAAGGGCCTAAACAGAATTTGCATGTGAACTATGAACCTTCCAGCTTGGGCGGGCTAGAAGAAGCCGAACAAACCGGGAAAGAGTACACTCCGTTTGTGGAAGGGAATATTGTCCGTGAATCCATTGACCGGGACGATAACACGAAACAAGCTGGGGAAACGTATCGTAAGTTCGAGCAATGGGAGAAAGATGAGCTTATTAATAATCTCGTGAACGACCTTTCTACCTGTGCGAAGGTAATTCAAGATAAAATGATTGCGCTTGCGGAGTCAGCAGATGAAGAGTATGGCCGAAGATTACGCGAAGGTCTGGAACTAGCAAGTAAACAGAAATCTTCCACCGGGATGGAGGCTGCAGAAGAAATGCATCCACTCGGTGCAAAAGACGCAGACAAAGCAGTGGATGAAGCAATCCGAAAAGGCCACGACGCCGAACCATATTAAATGGGACAAATGCTCTGACCCCCTGTCCCTCTCCCCTCTATTCAACTTCGATTCCATCTAATGTTTTATATTTTTTTTATGTGGAATGATTAGTTATGGAGTTGATACTGTGTTTGAGTGGGGAGACTTTATTACAGCGTTCTGGGCTTTTTTCGTAAACCTTCCATTAGTGACATTCATTCATCAACTAGGGCATTATTTGATGGCCCGTTTATTCGGTGGGCGTTCGGAGATAGTTCTGGGTCGGGGAAAGCAATTATTTAGAATCGGCGCTGTAAAAGTGAATCGCTTTTATTTCCTTGATTCATTTTGTCACTATGAGTCGCTAAAAGTGAATTCAAAAGCTTCACATATCCTTGTATATGCTGGGGGTGTGTTGCTTAATTTATTTTCTCTGCTACTAATCAATATCTTAATTATGAGCAACACACTGCCAGAGACTTCTTTTTTCTACCAATTCGGTTATTTTACAATCTACTTCATGTTTTATTCCCTCTTTCCCATCCAATATTCGGAAAAACATGCGAGCGATGGGAAGCAAATTATTAATATTTTAAGAAACAAATCAGCATCTAATATTTTTGATTAAAGCGGGACATTGGGGTCAGAGCATTTGTCCCGCCTCTTGGGACAAATGCTCTGACCCCATGTTCCACTGGAAAATAGACTCTAACTGTCATTTAGACGGTTAGAGTCTTTTTGTTTATTTATGCGGATTTTCTTCGTCGATAGATTGTAATGGCCGCTGCCAGAACAATTAAGCCGATTCCGATAGCCAACAAATTAAAGATATTTGTCGCTGTTCTTGGAAGTTTGCTGCCTTTTCCAGAATCTGAATCTGTTCTATCCACACCTGCTGATGTTTCTTTCTCTTCTTTATCAACTTGTGTGCCCGGAGTTTTATCTTTGTCTTCCCCGTCCTTTGGATCTTCTGCACCTTCCTCAACCCCTACTGTATACGTGTTCGTAATATCGTAGCCGTTGATCGTTGTTTCGTAATCTTTCACTGCTTCTTCCTCAATGGTGTAAACATATGCCGCACCCTCTTCGTCAAACGCTGGAAGATCGGTGAAGCTGTATTTCCAGTTGTCTGTTACCGTTACTTCTTTCGTATCGATGACGACATTATTCTGTAAAAGATGGACTGTGATGGATTCCGGCCGCACTTCTTCGCTGTCACCAACCCATGTTTTCACACCTTCTACATCCATCGTACCGACACGGAGGTTCGTTATGTTATAACCATCAATGATTGTTTCATATCCTTCTACCGGGACTTCTTCAATCGTGTAGATAATCTCTTTACCAGCACTGTACTTCGGCAAGCCTGTAAATTGATAGCTCCAGTCTTCTGCCTCCGTCGCATTCATGCTCGCAACAACTTCACCGTTTGCCAAGAGATCAACTGTAATCTCTTCCGGTCGGTCATTCGCTTGGTTGTCACCATCGAGCCACGTCTTCTCACCGGAAATAGTAATGGTTTCTGGTGTGTAGCTGTTTGAAATAATGATGTTGCCATGATTTTCATCATTGATTTCTGTATCATACTCCGGTACTTCTGTTAATTCTTCTACAGAGTAAACAATCGTTTCGCCTGCAGCTTTCTCGTCAAGCTTAGTCCAAGTATGCGTCCAGTTATTCTCTTCTGATAATTCAACAGGGTCACCGATCGTATCACCATTTGCTGTTAACTGTACTTCGATAGCATCAGGGCGTTTGCCATCTTGATTATCTTTATCTTGCCAATTTTTAGTAACCGTGACACTTGTCTGTCCAGGTGTGTAATGGTTTTTAATATTATAACCATCAATTTCTGTTGTATATTTGTCTACTGAGTTTTCAGTAACGGTATATACAATTTCTTCACCGGCATTATATTTCGGTAAGTCTGTGAAGCTGTATTTCCACTTGTCTTCTGCAGTTACCTCAGCAGAATCAACTTGCTCACCATTTGCTAGTAAATTTACAGTGATGGAATCTGGACGTTTACGATCTTGGTCGTCACCATCATTCCATGTTTTTGCTCCAGAAACTTTAGTTACCTCAGGTGTGTAGCTGTTTGTGATGATAATGTTACTGTGATCCTCATCATTCACTGCCATATCATATTCCTCTAGTTCTGATATTTCTTTTACGGAATACTTGATTGGTTTTCCATCACTATTTAATGGTAGCTCTGACCATGTGTGAGTCCAATTATTTTCCTACGTTAACTCGATTGGTTCACCAAATGATTCGCCATCTGCCGTTAATTGTGCTTGAATGCTTTCTGGACGATTACCATCCTGGTTATTCGCATCATCCCAATGCTTCGTCACAGTGACTACTGTTTCTTCTGGTGTGTAGCTGTTCGTAATATTATAGCCGTCAATTTCTTGAGAATAATCTTCTACCGTACTCTCTGTAACGGTGTAGGTAATTTCTTTTCCAGCTTTATATTTTGGCAAACCTGTAAAACTGTACTTCCAATTGTCTTCTTCTGTTACTTCAACAGAATCAAGTTGCTTACCATCTGCTAAAAGATTTACCGTAATAGTTTCTGGGCGATTACCATCTCGGTTATTGGCGTCATCCCATTTTTTTGTGCCTTCTACATTAATTAATTCCGGTACATGGGTATTTGTAAGCTTGAAATCAAATGGATTTTCTTCATTAACTTCTACTTCACTTTCATAACCCTTAACAGCTACTTCCTCGATTGTGTAGGTGATTTCATTCCCTGCACGGTCTGTTGCTGGTAATTCAGTGAATGCACCTTCCCAGCCGTTTTCTGCATTTAGAGTTAATTCAAGATCTGTTTCCTCATTATTTGCAAGCAGTTTCACTTTGATAAAATCAGGACGCAAGCCGTCTTGGTCATTTGCATCTACCCATTCCTTATTCACAGAGACAGTTACTTGTTCAACCTGATATTCGTTTGTAACAGTTAAGCCATCTCCTGATATTGTCTTCTTAAAATTGTCTGGAACCTGAACTTCATCAACCGTGTAATCATATACCTTTCCATCAATATCTGTTACATCTAAATCAGTCCAAGTATATTCTGTTTCTCCATCTTCTAAGGTAACAGGTTCACCATAGGCTTCCCCACCTCTATATAATTGAAGCTGGATAGAATCTGGTCTAACGGATTCTCCGTCCTTCCATACCTTAGTTCCAGTTATATCTGTTTTTTCCTTTGTATTCTCAAAATCTACTTCAAAAACTTTTTTGTTGTTACCATATGGTTCATCCACGTTCATTTCTATTTCTTCATTTGATAAAACATATCCATTTGGTGACTCCACCTCTATAAGATAATAGGTTCTAAGAGGCAAGTTACCTATTTCCAGAACACCATTTTCTGTAGTGAATTCATCTCCAAATTGGACTCTTTCACCATTTAAGTCAAACTCAAGGATAAAGGTAGCTTCATTATTTGCAATTACTTCTTCTTCCTCAGAGTCTACCTTTGTAACCACAATTGCTCCTCTTTTTGGGTTAAATTCTCCGCCTACCCAAGAAAATTCTCTTGCACTTATACGTTCAGATTCAACCGTTTTTTCATCGATGCCAGTTCCTTTAAAACTAACAGTATTGTTAACTTCACCATCTGTTTCTGTTACAACAGTTGTGTAGTTTAACACTAAGGTCTCTTCTAGATCATCTAATAATTTGATTTCTAATATGGTCTCGTCATTCTCATTTACGGTTACTTCAAGAGAGTAATCTTCGCCTTTCACTAAAGTGGGTTCACCCAATTTAGTGATTTTCAGACTGTCTTCAACGTAAACTAATCCGGGACTTATCGTATCTGTAATGACAACATCCTGCAAGATAGTTGATAGACCTTCATTCACAGTAACTTGCCAGTCAATTTCCTCTCCGGTGAAAACTTGATTACCGTCCAGTCCAATCGTTCCTTTTTCCAGGAATCGATTATGTTTGTCATAATTAACCGTTCCTGAGTAAAGATATTCATCCCCGCCAACTTTAACTTTTGCGTTGTTTGTGTATTTTGGTTGCGAAATATTTGGAACTGTTGTTGTAAATTCGATGACATATCTTTCTTTTACTTCAAAATTATCATTAAATGTTAAAGTGAACTCATCACCTTCAACGGTAACTGTATAGTCATCTATCTCAGGTCCTGTAATGTTTGTTCCACCATTAGCAGCTACCTCATAGACTGATACTTTGATACTGTTTGGATCAATCGTTCCTTCATAAGCCAATGTATCTGTAATGACAACACCCGGTCCAAGGTTTTGCTTTTGGTAGTTCGTATATAGCTGCCAAGCAATTTTTCTTTCTGAACCACTTTGCCAGCCATCAACCAGGTTTCCTTTACTGTCTTTGCGGACACGTTGGCCTTCTTTTTTACCACTGTTCCAAGAATCTTCTCTCACTGTTGTTTGTGCATCTCTCTCTACTGTAAAATCATTATTATTTACAGTTTTTCCGATGAATGTAGCTTGGTTTTTATAAATTCTCGCTTGGTTTTCTTCACCTATATGCGGATCTGGATTATGACCTTCAACTTCTAATTGTGGATCATATGACGTTTTATACGTTATATTAACCTGAGCATTTAACGGTAAGCTATCTCCAGAAAATTCAAGTATAAATCCCTTGTGATAGCCAGTCTCTTCCCCCTCTGTATTTGGCGATAAATTATAATCTATACCTTCTTTAAGAGTTTGATTTCCAATGGTTACTTTTAGTGTTTCCGGTAACAGTATCAACCCTTTGTTAGGAAAGGTGTCAACTATTTTTAATTCAGCTATATCTTCTCTTATTGGATTAACTGTAAGATTCCAATCAATAGTTTTCTCGTTATAATCTATCCCACCAAATTTTTTGGCAAAGCTATTTGCTGGGGGCGTTATTTCATGATTATCACCAGGTGTACCTTCACCGATGCCATCACCTTCCATAAAAGCGGCATTGTCAAAGTTATCGATCTTAAAGTTTTCAATTTCAGTTGTATAGGTAATTTTAATATGTTTGTCACCAATATTTCCTAAGTCTATTCTAACTTTCTGTTTTCCATCATCTGCATCTGAAATTGTTATACTTTCAGCCGTAATTTCATTTCCTTCTTCATCTTTTATAAGAATATCATCTTCAGAAATGTTCAATCCCGCTGGAATCAAATCGGTTACAACAACATTATTTACTGGATGTTTCGCTTTATTAACATCAATCGTCCAAGTAAGTGTTTTATTGTCATAATCTACATTGGAGTTTCCTGATTTTTCAAGGAGTGACTGTCTCGAATACTCTACCTTCGCATCATCTTCCCCTATTTTCATTTCTCCATCGTATAATTCAGTGTGATTCGTAAATTCATTGTCAAGTTGATAATCCCCATCATTAACTTTTGACCAGTCGATATTTGTGCTAAATGTAATTTGATAAATTTCATCAGATCCTACTTGACCTAAATTGATTGGGAACTTCTCAGCACTTCTTTCTTCTATCCAATTCCAATTGCTATTAAACTTATGAACTTTTATAGATCCTTCTACTAAACTCAATTCATCTGGTAGTTCATCCCTTACAATTGCCTCATCAATCTCACCACCAGATTCATTAACTATAATCGTCCAGTCTATTTGTCCAGTTTTATCATTATACACTCCACTTTTTTCTATTGGATTGCTTCGCTCAAGTCCACCTACAGTTGTCTCCGCATGTAATTCCGAACCTTCATAAGAAAACAATGCGTCATTTGTAAAACTATCAATCGTATAATCTTCTATCGTTGTTGTATATTGAATTCTATAACCTTGGTATGGTGCTATATTTTCAAATTCAATATTAAATTTATTGCCATCCACTTGCGGATTTGCATTAAATTCATCACCAACGCGCTTATCTCCATTCAATCCAACAGATAATTTATTGATAACAAAATCTCTTGGTACACCTAAGCCATCTGGAATAACATCCTCTAAAGTTGCATTTGTCATTGGTTCCTCATGGTCATTCATAATATCGATTGTCCAAGTTATTTCTCTTGCATTCAAATCTCGATCAGGATGACCTTCTTTTGTGATAGCACTAATATCCCCTTTTGGTTTTGCAATGACCGTAAGTGTTTTATCACTTTTATCATTAAAATGGATCTCTTGTATTGTATTTTCTTGGAATTTTTCTAAATTAAATTGTAAATTTAAACCTACAAAGCCGTTTTGAACAGCACTATCTTCAATATTTTCATTAAAGACAAATCTAAGTTCGCCATCAATAATACTATACTCTCCAACATTTACACCGTCAGTTATTATTGGTTGATTTGTTATATTAACCTGTTTAAATATGTCCGGAAGCTGCATCGATACGGTGTCACCGCTTTTAGCATGGTTGTCTGTTTCCCAATGAAATTCTATTTGGACTACAGTACCGTCATCTATATCAATGATAGAACCGTCTTCTATCTCATTACCATCAAATGTAAAGCTTTTAAAGGTAAAGATATTCTCCAATTCAGCAAACGTACCAGCTGTTCTTTCCTTCTCCTCTTTCTTTTCTGCTGATTTATCTTCTGAATCTTTTTCATCAGTAAGTTCTTCATCTTCCACATTTGCTATATCTTGCTCAGTGGAATCCTCTTCAGATGTTTCTTCGTTTCCCACTTCCTCTGAAGCTTCCTCGTCTTCTTCAAGAGTTTCTTCTACCACATTAACCTCCTCTTCAGGATTTGTTGTAGATTCATCTTCCTCTTCAGCAACTTCTTCTGAGCTAACATCTTCACTTTCCACATGTAGCTTCGTCGCCTCCACAACAAATTCTCCCTTAGCGTATGGATATTCTTCCGTTGCTTCCTCGAAGGTTACCACTACGGTATTGTTTGTTGTAGCTGCATATTCCCCAATATCCACTCCCTCTTTCGTAAGAAGTCTTCCTGTTTGATTCTCATCTATTGACAGATCATCAGAAAGTTGAAGCGAGTCCGTGTTTCCTGGTTCAATCTCTAGATGTTCGATGGACCAATTAATTTGTACGTCGACCAATTCAACTGTTCCATGCCAGGAATCCTGTTGTTCGCCTGTCTCTTCGGCCACAATACCGGTAAAGACAGAGTCATTATAACCTGTTGCAAAAATCTGGCCCGGATAAGCAAAACTGCTTAGCAAGGTTTGAAACAGTAACATTACTGCGAACAATATACTGATTCTACTGCCCATTTCCCTAGACATTCCTCGTATCCCTTTCCCTTCATTTTTTACCAAACCTAAGTATAGATATGCTTTCTAAACAAAAACTATACAAATCTTTTGAAGGCCATCGAAATTATTCGAATTATGAGTACAAGGAACTATCTTGGCGGTGAGTATTTAATGAAAAACCTTTGTCCTTTATAGAGAACGGTCTAACAGCTTATTGTTCACATCAAAAAAAGTCCCAACTCCTAAAGAGCTGGGACTCCAAATCTTCCTTATTATATACTTTCTTCCTTTCACTCAGCACACTTCACCCTCCTTCCGCACCTGTTCCACCAAAACAAGCGATTCTTAACGATAATCCATAAAAAAAGGAGCCTCTCGCTCTGCAGCGACGGTTCCTCCTATTTAATGACTAAACGTTTAAATTTATTAGATATATGAAATAAAAATGATTGCTTTGGTATGGTGCGTTCACCCAGGACTAGCTGGGGTGCCGGAAGCGGTTGTAAGCTTTCTCTGTAATATTTTAGTTTCCCGTAGTAGATCAGTTTGTTTTCCAATGACTTCCGGATATCATACGGTGTTATAAAATAGGTCGGCTTTTCAAAATTGAATTTCGCTGAATCTTGGACTACAGTCGCCACAAATTGGGAACAGAATAAGGCCGAACGCCGTTTTATTTTAACTCGGAACAGAACACCGAACAATCCGATGAAATTATAACGATATTCATGCTGCCTCATCTCTATCTCTTGTATTTTCCTCACCATCGTTCGGTATTCTTCTTCACTGACCGTTTGTGAATAAACGGCACAGTTCGCGTTTGCCATGAAGTCACTCGTTATATCCTCTTGGACAAACCCACCAATAAATGGATTTTTAGGCCGTTTCCTACCAAAACTATATACTGTTGTAAAATCCTTCGTAAAGGATATGGAGACATGATTCAAATCCCGCCTCGTAAAGAAGTTGATCACTTTTGCTAAACTGGTTCCCGTATCTGTAAATAGAAAATAAATCTCTCTTTCTTTCATTATCATTCCCCCTTTCTTCAGTCCATATAAAGAGGCGAGCTACAATCTACTATTACACAAAAATCATTTTTCGCCAAGTTCTTTTTTTAACCATTTTATTATTTTTTTCGGGTACTTGTTCAATCCCTGTTAAAATGCGTAAGACAAGCGATTTTTCATTGACGAATCCCTTCAAATAACGTAAGCTTACTGTGGATAGTTACGATTAATACGAATCGTGCAGGTTGTTCGTTTTAAACAGCCTGGATTTTTTATAATGGAGGATTTATATGATTACAGTTACAAATGTCAGCTTACGTTTCGGCGATAAGAAGCTGTTTGAAGATGTCAATTTGAAATTTACTCCAGGTAACTGTTATGGAGTAATTGGTGCGAATGGTGCAGGTAAGTCCACTTTTCTTAAAATTTTATCCGGCGAGATTGAGCCTCAGACTGGAGGAGTGTCCCTTACTCCTGGCCAGCGGCTTGCTGTATTAAAACAGGATCACTTCGCTTACGAAGAATATCCAGTGCTTGAAGTCGTTTTAATGGGTCATAGTAAATTATACGAAGTAAAGCAAGAAAAGGATTCAATTTATATGAAAGAAGACTTCTCTGAAGCTGATGGAATTCGAGCTGCTGAGCTTGAGGGCGAATTCGCGGAAATGAACGGCTGGGAAGCAGAGTCTGATGCTGCAATTCTTTTGAAAGGATTAGGTATTGGTGAAAAGCTTCATGATAAGTTGATGTCCGAGCTTGCTGATGATGAGAAGGTTAAAGTCCTGCTTGCCCAAAGTTTATTCGGGAATCCTGATATTCTCTTACTTGACGAGCCGACGAACGGTCTTGATATCCAAGCGATTCAGTGGTTAGAAGAATTCCTGATCAACTTTGAGAATACCGTCATTGTCGTCTCCCACGATCGTCATTTCTTGAACAAAGTTTGTACTCATATTGCTGACGTAGACTTCGGTAAGATTCAGATTACGGTCGGAAACTATGACTTCTGGTATGAATCGAGTCAATTAGCGGCACAAATGGCAGCCGACGCCAATAAGAAAAAGGAAGAGAAGATTAAAGAGCTCCAAGCCTTTATCGCTCGTTTTAGTGCGAATGCCTCGAAGTCAAGGCAGGCGACTTCCCGGAAAAAGATGCTTGATAATATTACGCTTGATGATATCCAGCCTTCTTCGAGAAAATATCCATATGTTGCTTTCACACCGGAGCGGGAAATCGGGAATGACTTACTGCGCGTAGAAGGGTTAACGAAGAAAATTGGCGATACGGTCGTGCTTGATAATGTAAGCTTCATCATGAATAAGGATGATAAGATTGCACTCGTCGGCCGCGATGATATTGCGAAAACGACATTGTTTAAAATTTTAATGGGTGAAATGGAACCAGATGCTGGGACATTTAAATGGGGCGTGACGACTTCCCGGTCCTATTTCCCAAAAGACAACTCAGAGTACTTCGAGGGAGTAGAATTGAATCTTGTTGACTGGCTCCGGCAATACTCACCAGAGGACCAAACAGAAACATTCCTCCGTGGCTTCCTAGGGAGAATGCTGTTCTCCGGAGAACAGGCGTTGAAGAAGGCGAAGGTCCTTTCCGGTGGAGAAAAAGTTCGCTGCATGCTTTCGAAAATGATGCTTTCCAATGCGAACGTGCTTCTCTTGGATGAGCCGACCAACCACCTGGATTTAGAATCGATTACGTCCCTAAACAATGGATTGATCAAATTTAAAGGCTCCATGCTGTTTACATCTCATGACCATCAATTTGTGGGTAGTATCGCGAACCGCCTGATTGAAATTACACCAAGCGGAATCGTCGATAAACAGATGAGCTACGATGATTATGTGCGTGATCAAGCATTGCAGAAAGAAATCGATAAAATGTATGCATAAGATGAACGTTCCTCTTTTTATGGAGGGACGTTTTTCGTATTGCATCATACTGTAATAGCGATTTGTGCTCGGGTGCACTTCTAATCGATTGAGGGAACTGACTTTAGCGGTGGCTCGAGCGGATAGAACTTCTGTAAACAACAGAAGAAACGGCGTCAGTAGCAGTTCAGCTATTAGAGCACTACCAATCAACCAAAGGAACGATGTCTGCAGCTGTTCAAGCCATTAGAGCACTACCAATCAACCAAAGAAACAGCGTCTGCAGCTATTCAACTACAAAAGTATTTCAACAAGAAAAAGACATGAACGAAATACACACGTATTTCTTCATGTCTTTTTTCTGATTCGCTTAATCTCAAGATACATAGTTTAACCCTAATTTATTACTTAACAGCTCAAGCATTTCCTTCGCCATTTTTTCCAAATCATAATTATATTTAAATCCCCACTCTTCTCTAGCCGCTGTTGCGTCAAGGCGGTTCGGCCAGCTATCCGCAATCCTTTGCCGGACCGGGTCGACTTCATAAGTCATCTGGAAATCCGGGATATACTGTTGAATCACCTCCCCGAAATCTTCTGGGGCGGCGGAGAATGCTGTAATATTAAATGCGTTTCGGTGAATGAGTTTATCCGGATCTGCTTCCATTAAATCAATCACCGCCTGAAGCGCATCGGGAAGATACATCATATCCATATACGTCCCCTCAGCAATATAGCACTTATATTTTTTATTTTTCAGTGCTTCATAGAATATCTCGACAGCATAATCGGTCGTGCCTCCTCCTGGCAATGTTTTGGAAGAAATGAGTCCAGGATAACGAACACTTCTCGTATCAACACCATAACGCTCGAAGTAATAGTCCGCGAGTAGCTCTCCCGCCACTTTATTAATCCCATACATCGTGGTAGGCCGTTGCAATGTTTCCTGTGGGGTGTTTTCCTTTGGTGTTTTCGGACCAAAGGCACCGATGGAACTTGGTGTGAAAAACTTTAGATTAAGCTCGCGAGCAACTTCTAAGGCGTTTACCAAGCCGCCCATGTTTAATCTCCAGGCAAGCCTTGGCGTTTCCTCTGCTTTAAATGATAATATTGCAGCTAAGTGCAGCACCGTATCCACTTGATGCTTTTTCGCAGTTTCATAGAGATGCTTCTCATCCATGACATCTACTATTTCAAATAAGGAATCTTCTGACCCATCTTGCGGTTTCTTAATATCTGTCGCAACCACATTATTTTCTCCATAAAGCTCTCGTAGTTTAATCACCAATTCCGAACCGATTTGGCCGCATGCGCCTGTTACGAGAATTTTTTTCATGGCAAAATTCCTTTCACTCTTTTTCTATATCTATATTCTTCTTATTCAATCATGCCCATCTCTTTCCCAATTCTTTTATAAACTTCAATCGCCTCATCAAGCATTTCCTTCGTATGTGCTGCTGTTGGCATATTGCGGACACGTCCAGTACCCCGCGGAACCGTCGGGAAGACAATCGATTTTGCATAGACACCAGATTCAAACAAACGTTTGCTGAATTCCTGTGTCACTTTCTCCTCGCCGATAATGACTGGGGTGATTGGTGTTTCACTATTCCCAATATCAAAGCCTAACTTTTTCAATTCCGCTTTCAAATAAGCACCATTTTCCCAAAGCTTCTCAACTAATTCATTGCTTTCCATTAATAGTTCGATTGCCTTTGTACTCGCTGCTGCATCTGCCGGGGTAACTGCTGTCGAGAATAAAAACGGACGAGAAGCGACCTTCAACCAATCAATCAGGTTTTGTTTCCCTGCTACATAACCTCCGACAACGCCAATTGCTTTTGATAACGTCCCCATCTGCAGGTCAACTTTATCCTGGAGACCGAAATGTTTTACTGTTCCGGCACCGTTTCCAAGTACACCAGACCCGTGAGCATCATCGACATATGTGATGAGGTCTAGTTCTTCCGCAATCTCCACGATTTCAGGAAGTTTTGCAATGTCCCCATCCATTGAAAAAACGCCGTCCGTTATGACCATAATTTTATTATATTTACCAGACTCAACCGCTTCCTTTGCTTGCTTTCGTAAGTCATTCATATCCGAATGCTTATAGCGAATGATTTTCGCTCGGGAAAGCCGGCAGCCATCAATGATCGAGGCATGGTTTAATGCATCGGATAAAATAGCGTCATCCTTGTTCATGACAGCCGAAATGGCAGCCATATTACAATTAAAACCAGACTGATAGGAAATTGCCGCTTCTGTTCCTTTAAATGCTGCTATTTTTTCTTCTAACTTCTGATGTAAATCAAGTGTGCCATTGATCGTTCGGACTGCCCCTGCTCCTACTCCATGGGTGTCAATTGCCTCTTTCGACACCACTTTAAGCGTATCGTTCGTTGCAAGTCCCAGATAGTTGTTTGAGGAAAGATTGATCAGCTTTCGGCCGCCGATTTGTATCTCCGGTCCATTCGCTCCTTCCACCGTATCAATTTCATTATATAAACCCCTGTTCTTTAAATCTGCAATATTATCACGCAGAAACTGCTCCAACGCTTTACTAGACATATGAATAAACCCTCCCTAACACAATGATGTGTGCGCTTTCTTTTCTCTCTATAAGTTTAACATAGACACGAGCAAAAGTTAAAAGCTACCCCGATTTTTTCCTCCATAAAGTGGAACTTCATTCATTGGGGGTATTACAGACCGTTAATGCGTGATAAACTTCCTGTCACTCTAATCGCATTCACCAAAGGAAATATATAAATTAAGCACAAAAGGAAAGCACCCCATTTAAATGGATGCTTTCCTTTTTATCTATGTGTTAGTATTCTAAATCTATTACTCTACAATTGTTACGTTAACAGTACGCACACCCCAGTTAGTTGCTTCGCCTTTCGATGGGACGTGAACGTCAATTTTATTTCCTTTAATTGCTCCGCCGGTATCACCTGCAATTGCGTAACCATAACCTTCTACATGAACTTTCGTACCTAAGGGAATCACACTTGGGTCTACCGCGATTACTTTAGCGTTCGGATCCTTATTCAAGTCAATGCCAGTGGCAGTAACTCCTGAACAACCATCACAACTTGCTGTATATGCAGTTGATGTTACGGAAATTGTTTTCCCCTCGGGCTTTTGTTCTTTTGTTTTATTAGATGAATCTTCTTTATTGCTGCTTGTTTGTTGTTCTGGTGCCGGTTGTGTTGCTTGTGCTTCTTCCTTCTTCGCAGCCGGTTGTTCTTCTTTTGCTTTAGGAGCCTCGCTTACCGTTTGATCGACAGCTACACCTTGGATTTCTAATTTCTGACCAATGACAATCAGTTCTGAATCCAAGTCATTCCACTCTTTTAGTTCCTCGAGGGAAACTTGATGTTCTTTTGCGATGCTGAGTAAGGTATCTCCTTGTTGTACGACGTATGTGTTATTTATATATAAAGTTTGCTTTGGTTGAATTACTGTCGTTTTTAAATCATTGACTTGGACAAGTTTGTCAACCGTTGTATTGTACTCATTTGCGATATCCCATAGGTTTTCTCCTGATTGAACTTCGTGCTGTTCTGCTGAAGCAGTAGTTACAGCTGCACTTGACAAGACTAATCCCGTCACTAAAGCCGCTACTATTTTCTTCAAATCAATTCCTCCTTAATTTCTGACAGTCACTATAGTACCACAGGAAAAAGAGGAATACAGTTACAAGAGAATTAAGAGTCCGTGACAGGAGTTACAGTTTTCCTACATAATCGTCTAGGTGTAATGTTCTTGAAATATTAGCAGGTGTAAGCATAAACGTATATTACAATGTTACAAAGAAAAGACAGGGAGTATAAAACATCCCTGTCTTTGTCCTTACATGAGGAACCACAAAATGGAAATGCTGCAGATAACTAACTTTGCTAGCGCTAGCCACGTCCGCTCTGTAAGGCGCTTCTGCCTTTGTTCTTTAATTGAATAATCCTTTAAAGAAATTGCTCAATGCTCCAAACATCTCGGAGAAGAAGTTGGCAACTTTTTTCCAGAATCCTTCATCAAGGCCTAGCTCTTCAGCCCGTTCAGCAACACTTTTTGCGATATCCTTTAATTGATCACGCACACTACCGAAGTCAATATCCAATTCGCGCATCCGGTCCACTAGGTTGATCAACATTTGTCTGTCTTCATCACTTAAATTGATTTCCAGTCTACTTAATTGTTCCGACACAATTTCTTCTACTTCTTCCCGCGTTACCGGGTTCTGTTCAGCGATCATTTGCTTAATTTCCGTTAAAAGATGAGCGACATCTTCTTCTGAGACGTCTTCATTTTCGGCAAGATCTGTCGCTACAACGAGCTCATCATTCGCAAGCTCCATCCGCTCCTTATCGAGCTCTACCCCTTCCACATCATACGCTTTATAAATACCAGTTAGTGCCGAGTGTCCGGTTACCGCAACTGGCGAGACGACATCGACTGTCACATTTTCAGCACCGGCAGTAAGCAGTGCGTTCTCGTACATTTCACTTGTTACCTTTGTAATGTTTCCTGGTGTCAAGATATTAACGACGAGCCCTTCTCCGCCATTCTCCATCGTAATCAGTGCAGAAGAATACATATTCGCATTTGGGTTCCCGTTAATGTAATTCGCATAATCTTGTCCGGTTACATCATGTTCTTCCACCGCAGCATTCTCACCAAGCTTTAATGCAGCCCGAACTTCCTGACGCTGGGACTCTGAAAGTTTCTCCCCATAAATGAGGATGCTCTCAGATACGGCCCCTGCAGGTGTAGCAAGGCCGACCAATAATACTGCTATTAATAGAAGGGATAATATCGATTTTGTTAGTTTTCGCATTGTAAGCACTCCTTTAGTAGAGAAGTTAACTGTCTTCTTCCCTTGCTCCCTATTTACAGAAAGGGAACTTGCACTTATTATACCTTTTCTCTGGAAAAATGAACACTAAAAAATAGCCGCCCTCCTATTTTGGATCTTTAAGTAGAACTGGATATAAGATTACTCCATCAAAAAATTCCAGGAATATGGATAGCTAGATAAGGAGATTTAACAACCAGCAATGGCCCGATTAGTTCATGTAACATTCAAAGGAAAGATCCTCTAAATGAAGTTTCACTGTATGAGCTAATCCCTTTATTTTTACTTCGGGATACGTTATATTTAGAGTAACGAAACATTTCGTTGGAAGGAAGGGCATTACAAATTAGTTATCATCGAATAACAAATCGGAATTTGGCAATCATGTGGTTTGCTAACTTTTTTGTTAGCGGAAGTATGACAATGGTAGTTCCATTTATTTCATTGTACATCGCTTCAATGGGTAATTTCTCTGATGCGTATGTGCAAACGTGGTCAGGACTGACATTTGCAGTTACGTTCATTACTGCATTTATCTTTTCACCAATCTGGGGTAAAATTGGCGACCGTTACGGAAGAAAAAAGATTTTGATCATGTCCGCCGTTGGGATTGGACTATCTGTACTATTGATGGGGTTTGCCACAACAGTTTGGCAGCTTTTTTTATTGCGATTAATTATGGGAATTGTGACAGGCTTCATTCCAATGTCCCAGGCGCTTATAGCTGTTCAAACACCAAAAGAAACAGCTGGTAAAGTACTCGGAACCTTACAGACAGGTAGTGTCACCGGTGCATTAATGGGACCAATGCTCGGCGGGGCTCTAGCAGATGCGTTTGGATTTACGAATACATTCAAATGGGTATCCGTTACAATCTTCATCTCTGCTATTCTCGTATTCTTCGTTAAAGAAGTGCAAATTAAAGTTTCAAAAGATGAACGAGATTATAAAACATATACTAGTAAAGAAGTGCTGAAGCATATTATCAGTAGACCGGTTCTGCTTGTTGTTATGTTGTTATCGTTACTCATACAAGTGGCGCATTTCAGTATCCAGCCAATCCTCTCTTTATTCGTAGAGGAAATTCATGGACCTGTGAACATCGCCTTTTTCGCCGGGATGGCATTCTCGGCAGCCGGACTCGGGAATCTTCTGTTTTCGCGCAGATTAGGTAAGCTCGGTGATAAGGTTGGTCATGTAAAAGTACTAACGGTACTCTTATTCGCTGCAGGGCTTGTCTATTTACCAGGCGCCTTAGTCTCAAGTGTATGGCAACTTGTTATTCTAAGATTCCTGCTTGGTGTCGCTCTCGGTGGAATTGTGCCACTTAGGATCGCTTATATCCGGCAAGCCGCTCCATTATCGATGCAAGGGGAAGTGCTTGGTTACAATACAAGTCTTCGGTTTTTAGGTAACGTCATCGGACCTGCACTCGGTGGTCTGATTGCAGCATCATTCGGTTTCTCTGCCGTCTTCTATATTACAAGCGGACTACTTATTCTAAGTGGTGTCATCATGCTCTACACATGGTACACATCCGAATACGAAGAAAAAGATTCGAAACTGTTTTCCATTCTTAAACAATAAATAGACGAATGAAATAGAGGCTGGGACATAACTATTCTAATATGAATTAAATCCGAACAAAACTGCTAACTAGCTCCGGGAATATACGGAGACTCCAGCAGGAGGAAAGGCATCGGTGAGACCCCGCAGGGCGGCAGCCCGAGGAGGCTCACCAGCCGCCTGCGGAAAGCGTAGTATATTCCCGGAGCGGTTGTTGATGCTCTTTCTTATAATTTGTTCGGATTTATAACCATACTAAGAAGTTATGTCCCAGCCTCTTTCCATGCAGAATTATTGCATTTAGACAAGCTTCCGATTATACTAGCAACAATAATAGGACAACATAGGCGTACAATTTTAGCCTACAAGAGAAAGTGTGATGGAAATGGGAATTGTTGTCGTAGAAATTTGCGATGGAAATACCATTACGTTAGTCGATGTGGAAGGTATTTTAGAATCCGAATTTCCGGAAGTTGCAGTCATCATGAATGAATGCTTGAACTTCTGCGGATTATGTGCCGTCCGCCCGTATGCATTAGTCAATAACAAGCGAGTCTTCGGGAAGACACCTGAAGAATGTCTTGATAAAATAAGAGTTGCCATAAAAGAAGAACTTGCTCAATATGAATGAGCAAGTTCTTCTTTTTTCGTTGCTACGCCTCACAGGATGTGCTAGTGCAAACGCTCCTCGGTGGGACGAGTAATCGCAGTTCTAGGTGTTGCGAAACGAATCGCGTTTTTAACCTGCAAGGGAACTTTCGACTTTGTTCGTCATTTCCCAGGAAATAATTTGGTCCCTTTTGTAGAAAAAAACCGGCGCTTATCTCGTATTAACGGTCTGTAATATCCCTTCCTCTAAACATAAGGGTAACCCAATAGGTGGAGGCTGGGGATAAACAGTCCGTAAATCCCTGATTCTGTTCAACTACCATTCAGTGGAGGAGGTAAAGATACCTCACTGAATGAGTTTCACTTTATAAGCTTGCCTGCAAAATTTCCAAGGAATCTTGTTTATTCAGTTCCTTGAACACTCCATATTCCGGACGAACGACGAATGAGGTATAAGTTGGGTCAAGAATAGAAAGCCTCCTTGATTACCCGATATGCACAATGCAATCAATTTCCACTAGAACATCTTTCGGTAACCGGCTCACTTCAATTGTAGCTCGTGCCGGATAAGGCTCGATTAAGTATGAACCATAAACTTCATTCACCGAGCCAAAGTGTTCCATAGAGCTTAAATAAATCGTAAATTTAACCGCTTGGGAAAAATCGGTTTCCGCTTCCCTTAAGATTGCCTTCAGATTTTCCATTACTTGTTCTGTCTGTTTCTCAATACCTTCTGCGATCTCCCCTGTTTCCGGATCGACTGGAATCTGTCCGGAAATATATAGGAATTCTCCTGCTTGAATCGCTTGTGAATATGGTCCAATTGCTGCTGGTGCATTTTCTGTGTGAATTGCTTTTACCAATGTAAATTCCTCCTTTTTCTGCAACTAATTCTATTCTATCATTATACTAATTATCTTTCGATTCGAATAAGTCTTTTTCTCGGAATCTTCCATAACGATAATATAAAAATGCAAAAATACTGCTAATCATAAAGCTTACACCCATCCCCATCGCAATCCCTGTTTCACCGAACCACTTAGAGAAGAGCCAAGTAAGCGGATAACGCAACACCCAAAAGGATAATAAATTTAAGATGAGCACTTGATACATCGCTCCTGCTGCCCGTACAACTCCATTTAAAATAAAGTTAATTCCTAAAAATGGATAACAGAGTGCAATAATCGATAAATATCTGGCACCGAAATCAACCGAGGCCTCATCGCGCGTAAACAATTTGATTCCATATTCACCAAATAAAATAATGAATATGCCAATCGTAACCATAATCGCAAAGTTAAATAACACACCGTATTTTGCAATTTTGTCTACCCGTTTCCAGTTTCTTACTCCTATGTTTTGTCCTGCCATGCTCGTTATAGCTGTACTTAATGCTTGTGCGGGGAGCATAATAATACTATCGAGACGTTGCGCACTTGTAAACCCGGCAACAACCGGTCCTCCAAATGACGTAACGACACTCATGATTGCAGCGGAACCGGCTGAAATAACCGCCATCTGCAGACCAGATGGAATACCAAGGTGAAAGATCAGACGAATATCTTTTATAGCAGGAATGGTTGGAACGGTAAACGGTGACAAGCGCTCACGTCTCATATGAAAGAATCCATATAGAAATGCAAGTCCCTGAGACACAATCGTTGCATAGCCAGCCCCTTGAATTCCCCAGCCAAACGCCGAAATAAATAACGGATCAAGGACAACGTTTGCAAGTACGGCGACTGTTACAAACCGAAGTGGCGTCTTACTATCACCAAGTGCACGCATGACCGTACTGATGAAGTTGTACCCAAATAAAAATAAAATCCCCATGAAATTAATTTGGAGATACGCTTTTGCATCCTGTAACATCGTTTCCGGCGTGCCTAATAGATTTAATAATTGTTCGGCGAAGAAGAAACCAATGATACCGAGGAGGACAGCGAGTGAGGCCAAAAGCACAACAAATGCGTTCAAATAGCGCTTCAAGCCATCATCATTCTGCTTCCCCTTTTGCTGGGAAAGAATTGTGAGCGCCGCATTATTTAATCCGATGATAAACGCAAGGACAGTGAACAAAATCGTACTAGATATTCCAATTGCTCCAAGCGAAGTTGCGCCAAGTAAGTTACCAACCCATAAACTATCGATAAATTGATAGGATGTCTGCAGTAAATTCGTGAGCAGAATCGGCCAGGAGAAATAGAATAACTGCTTTAAAATATTTCCTTCCGTAAAGTCATATTGCCTTGTCATATCCAACCAGCCTTTATATCAATATTTAGTCTACCCTTCATGATACCGAATTACAGACCGTTAATGCGTGATAAATATAAGTAAAAGAGAGGCTCCTGGATATCAGGGCCTCCCTTTTCTTATAAACTTTCATTCACGCATTTGCCGCTTGCTTTTCCTCATTGCTGTTGTTTTTATTTTTACCCATGAACTGAATCACAATCATAACTGCGAAAATAATTGCTCCAATCAGGTCAGAGTTTCCTTCTGGGTACATGAGCAAGATACCTGCAACAAAGGCAATGATCCGCTCAAACCAGACCAGCTTACGGTACCAATACCCGATTAAGCCTGCTCCAATTGCAATCATACCGGTAAGAGCCGTAATAATAATCCATGTCAAGCCTAGAAAGGTGACATCGATCATCAAGAGCTGTGGTTCAAAGATAAACATATACGGGATGATAAAGGCTGCGATTGCAAGCTTCGTCGCATTCACTCCCGTACGTATCGGTTCCCCGCCCGATATCCCCGTAGCCGCAAAAGCTGCCAGCGCTACTGGCGGGGTAATATCCGCCACGATTCCAAAGAAGAACACAAACATATGGGCGGCAAGAACTGGAATCGCCAGCTCATACTGGTCACTTAATGACATAATTGCCGGTAGAGCAATCGTTGATGTAATAATGTAGTTCGCAGTTGTCGGTGACCCCATCCCAATAATAATCGAAGTGATCATCGTAAAGGCCAACGTCAGCAAAATCAACATCATTTCATTTGTAGCAATACTTGAAGCAAGACCGACTAAACCGTTACCTAACTTCAGACCTAACCCTGTTCGTGTTACTACTCCAACGATAATTCCCGCACAAGCTGTCGCAGCCGCAACACCGAGAGCTGTCCGCGCACCGTCTGTTAATGCAGTCAAGAGCTTACCTAGTGTAAATTTACCATTCTCATCAAGGAACATATTCGTTTCTTTACTGAACATACTCACAAGAATTGCAGAGAGAATACCATAAATAGCTGTCCGCTCAATACTAAAACCAGCAAATAAGAAGTAAACGATTGCGAGAATCGGTAAGAGCAAATAAAGTTTCTTCAAAACATCCATTTTATTCGGCAAGTCTTCTTTTTGAAGTCCTACAAGACCGAGCCGTTTCGCTTCCAGGTGAGTCATCACCCAAATACCAGTGAAATAAAGTAATGCGGGGATAACCGCCGCTTTAGCAATATCCCAATACGGAACGCCCGCAAATTCAATCATAAGGAACGCTGCGGCCCCCATAATCGGCGGCATAATTTGTCCACCGGTTGATGCGGCCGCTTCAACCGCTCCAGCGAAGTTCGGTTTATATCCGAGCCGTTTCATCATCGGAATCGTATATGATCCGGTTGTTACTGTATTCGCAACTGAACTTCCAGAAATCGTACCGTTTAAGGCACTTGAGAATATCGCTACCTTCGCAGGTCCTCCTACACGACGTCCTGCAATCGCTAGTGCCAAATCATTAAAGTAAAGTCCGACACCTGTCTGAACTAAAAATGCTCCAAATAATAGGAATAAGAAAATATAAGTAGATGACACCTGAATCGGTGTACCTAAAATTCCTTCTGTCGTAAAGAACATCGTATTTATCAACTGGTTTAATGTCAAACCGCGGTGTGCGAGCATTCCAGGCATAGACTGACCAAAATACGCATAAGCAAGAAACAGAGTTGCAATAATAACGATTGGCAAACCAACCGCTCGCCTCGCTGCCTCTAAAACGAGCAGAACTGCTATTCCACCAATAATCATTTGCGTGTTATCAATACTACCGACCTTCATTACCAAAGTTTCATAGAATAATGGCCAGTAGGCACAGACGACAATAGACAAGATTACGAATATCCAGTCATACCATGGAACACTTGACTTTTTTAATCCCCTCTTTGCCGGGAATAATAAGAATATGAGTGATAAAGCAAAGCCTAAGTGAATCGTTCGCTGGATATATGCTGTCTTAGCCCCAAATGCTCCAGTGTAAAGGTGGAATAGAGAAAAAGCAATGAGTGTAAGGAAAACTACCCAACCGAGAATTCCACCTAATTTTCTCTGGTTTGATTCCGCATCATATTTCTCCATCAACTTCTGCTGTTCTTCTTCTGAGAGTTGTATTTCTTCCATATCCAACTTTTTATCTTTTTTGTCACTCATCAATCTTCACTCCTTTCAAGTATTTCCATAACGGAAGTTTATCTATTTTCACCGTATACCGAGCACCAGGTTCAAAGTAATCATTGAACCAAACCATCTGCTCTTCATCGTCACCCGCATATTGCCAGCGGAGCCGATGTTCGGACACGGTTTTACCATTGCGTATATTCATTGATTCAAAACGGATATTCATATTACCAATATGATACTTCCCATCCTTCGCTTCGAATTTCTGACCTTCTTCTGCATTGGAAGGCATACCAATTCCAAAAGATTCAAAAATCATTTCATATTGTTCAATATTTAAATCAGCTGTTATGATATATTTCTCCTCAACATCTGTCAGGTGGATCGAATGAGTAAATATTATATCGAATTGATCCCCTTTATTCATCGGCAGAAAAGCCGCAATCTCCTTCGTATTCTCTTGATAAAAAACAAGCGCCGTGCGCGAAGGGATAAATAAAATGAGGACGATAAGTAGTAGGATTATAAAGGCAATAATCATTTTTTTAAATTTCATTCTATGTAACCACCAGTTTTTTCGTCAATAAAACGGCCGGCGTTCAAAACTAATCTACCGTCTTGATTGCCGGCCACGAAATTCAGTTAATTATTCATCAAGCACTCCTGCTTCTTTGAAGTAACGCTCCGCACCCGGGTGGAAATCGATTCCGATTCCTTCAACACCTGTTTCTGGTGTAATAAATTCCCCTTTAGAGTGTGTAATCGTGTCCGCATTATCATAGATTGCTTTCGTAATGTCATAGACAACATCTTCTGATAAGGAGTCTGTCACCGCAAGCATTGCAAGAACTGCTACAGTCTTGATCTCTTCATCTACACTACTGTATGTCCCCGCAGGAATCGTGTCCTCTGCATAGTATGGATATTTTTCAATAATGGCATCAATCTTGTCTTGCTCAATCGGTACGACGGAAACTTCTGTTGTAGCACCTAAGCCTTCAACTGCCCCAGTAGGTGTACCTGCAGTGATGAATGCTGCATCGATGTTACCGTCTTGAATTCCGCCAGTTGATTCGTCGAAATCCAAATGCTGGGCATCGACATCATCCATTGTCATATCGTAAGCTTCGAATATCTGTTCAGCGTTGATATAAGTACCTGATCCTGGTGCACCTACAGATACCTTTTTACCCGCAAGGTCTTCCACTGATTCGATACCTGAATCTGCTGTTGTTACAATTTGCACCGTTTCCGGATAAAGGGATCCTATTGCCAATACATTGTCAACCGGTTCACCTTCAAACGCATTAATTCCTTCTACCGCGAAAGCTACGACGTCTGTTTGTACAAATGCAAGCTCTGCCTCGCCTTCTTTAAGGGCAATAACATTATCCGCAGAAGCATTGGAAGACGGAGAATCTGTTTGAATCCCTGTCTCACTCGTGATAATTTGCGCCATTTCTCCGCCAAGCGGGTAATAAGTACCGCCCGTTCCACCCGTAAGCATACTTAGAAAATCGGGCGTATCTTCTCCCGTTTCTACATCCTCAGCGCCTTCATTACTGGCGTTGTCGCCGCCAGTATCCCCAGTTGCATCTCCTTCGTCATCTCCTCCGCCACAAGCTGCCAAGAATAAAGCAAGCGCTATCAAAAGAACGGAGAGAATAGATAATTTACTCTTTTTCACCTTATATCCCCCTTTCGTTATACGTAAAATTCTAACAAAAGTCTCTATTTTGTCAATATAATTCTTGTAAACTATCGGCAAGTTAGCAATTTTCTATAGGAATTTAACGATAATTACCATACAAATCACGAATTAGGTTCGTACTATTCCTTTCTAACTACTCTACCTGCTTTAAGTAAAAAGTTCAACAAAAATGTATCCGTTTTCAATTCACTTCTTGACAATATTACGAAAATTCAATATGATAGTGTGTAAATATTTTGATGTTTCTCATGATTGGAGGTTAATGAGATGAAAGTAAAGATAGCTGTGTTCGGAATACAGGAAACAATTGACCGAGTTTATGCAATTTTACCAGAAGATGCCGAGATTGAATTGTTGCCTTTCGTTTATTCCAATGTGAATGAGACAACCTCTCTCCTTGATACCGTTTATAATTGTGATGTTTACTTATTTACAGAATATCTCTCTTATCTATATGCCCGAAATCAAATTGAAAGGAAACGCCTGCCAACCGTAGCGATTGAATTGGACCCGTATAGGATAAGCGCGGCCCTCTACCGATTACAAGCGGAAGGTCCAGTTAAACGAATTGCTTTCGATTTGTTTGATGAAGCCTACCTAAGAGATGTAAAAAGTGAGCTAGACTTGGAAGACGGACAGATTCACTCATACCTGCATGACTCGTGGGAGAGACCAGATATAGACAGCCTGCTCACCTATTACACTACGCTTTGGCAAAAAGGGAATATCGATCATGTTCTTGCAAGTACAGCAGAAATCACTGCAGCTCTTCAGCAAAAAAATATCCCAGCAAGCACCATTCACTTACCTGATCTCCGGCTGAAACAAGCGCTAGAGAAAGCCATTTCACTTGCCAAATTAAGTGAATCGGAAAACACACAGATGGTGACTGGCTATATTTCAATCCAAGGAATTGATGAAAACACAGAAATCGTCGGACATCGTTTAGATATTTTAAAGCGAATCAGGAAGATCGTAGCACGGTTTACCAATCGGACAGATTCAACCTTCACAGAGACGAAGGAAAGACGATTTATTATATACGGCAGTGAGAAGCTACATAAGCATTTGAAAGAACATTACCGTTCATTTCCTTTATTACAAGAAATGAAAAGCGGTAAGCTTCCTGTTTATCTTGGATTCGGACTGGGGCTCAGTGCACTCGAAGCTGCGAAAAATGCCGAAATAGCGCATGAAAGCTGTCTACGAAGTGATCATAGTATTTGTTATATTACAAATGAAAGACAAGAAATGATTGGACCGATTGGCGTCGAAAAGGAAATTGACACATCAAGCCTATATCAAGCATTGATCCACGATGCTCGGTTGAATAATGAGCTTTCGTATAATTTTATTGATTTTATTACCAATCGAAATAATGAACCATTCTCAACAAATGATGTGGCATTGTTTTATCAAGTAACGAAACGGAGTGCTGAGCGGACGGTAAATAAGTTACTAACAGGGGATGTCATAAGGGTAGCTGGTGAAGAACGACCCTATAAAAAAGGGAGACCACGCAAGTTATTTACGCTGAATCATTAATGCAAACAAAAAACCTCCATATTGCCCCTAATAAAGGGTCATATGGAGGATTTCTTTTCATTTACAAACTCAATAATTCCCGAATATCATCTTCGCTCAGGCTGCTTAGCATTTGTTCGCCTGGCTGAATGACTTGGTTGATGAGTTCACGTTTTTTCTGTTGCAATTCGTAGATCTTTTCTTCAATCGTTCCTTCTGCAATGAGACGGATGACTTGAACGATATTTTTCTGCCCAAAGCGGTGGGCTCTGCCGGTTGCCTGATCTTCTACGGCCGGATTCCACCAGAGGTCATATAAGATAACCGTATCAGCACCGGTCAGGTTCAACCCGGTTCCCCCTGCTTTTAGCGAAATAAGGAAGACACTCTTCTCCCCGCCGTTAAAGCGTTCGCTCATATGCTGACGTTCCTCGGAAGCCGTATCTCCGCTCAGGTAAAAGAAATCGATTCCTTCTTTATTCAGTTCCTTAATAATCAATTCATGCATACTCGTGAATTGGGAGAATATCAGCATTCGTTTGTCGTTTTCAAGAGCTGTCTTCACTGTTTCCATTAATTGCATTAGCTTGCCCGACTCCCCTTGATAATTCTCAATAAATAAAGAGGGGTGACAGCATAGCTGCCGCAATCTTGTCAGTCCTGCGAGAATCTTCATCCGGTTCTTATTAAAGCCACTATCTTGAAGTGACTCAGAAGCGTCTTGCTGTACTTGCTGCAGATAACCGACGTACAATTCCTTTTGTTCCTTGGTCAACTCAGAAAGACTAACAGATTCAATTTTATCCGGTAATTCTTTCAATACATCCTGCTTTAAACGGCGTAAAATAAACGGTCTTGTGATACTTGCAATTCTCTCATTCGAAAGCTGCTTGAAACTTCGTATATTCGGCATTAAGCCTGGCAAAACGACTTGAAAAATGGCCCATAATTCTTCAATCGAGTTCTCAATCGGTGTCCCACTTAAAGCAAAGCGGCGAGAAGCATTGATCTGACGGATTGCCTGGGACGTCTTCGTTGCATAGTTTTTAATATATTGGGCTTCATCCAGGATCAATGTTTGAAAGTCGAGTTGGCTATATTGTTCGATATCCTGACGTACTGTTGAATAAGAAGTGATCCAAACATCGACATCCTGCTTATTCTCGATTTTTTCAAGTCTTTCTGCCGGTGACCCGGTTAATATTTCAACCTTTAAATGTGGTGTGAATTTATCGAATTCATTCTTCCAATTATAAACAACCGATGATGGAGCGACGACTAGATGCAGCTTGTCACTCGGTTCAGATGCAAGATAAGCGATTGTCTGCAATGTTTTCCCAAGCCCCATATCATCTGCCAAAATCCCACCTAAGTGATAACGACTGAGTGACTTGAACCATTGATAGCCTGTCAGCTGATAATTCCTTAAATCGGCGTCCAGATTTTCCGGCAATTTATCGACATGTTCTTCTGGTGAACGCAAATGATGAATGAGTGAGCGGAATTCCGGGTCATAGCTTTTTTTCGTATCGATCAGTTCATCAATTTGCGTACTCCGGTAGAGCGGCATTTGCACGTTTCCGCTGGTCACATCCTGTTTTTTTATATCCAGCTGATCGAAAAACTCATTTATAGAGGAAAAAGCATCATTTTCAAGCGAGAGGATTGCCCCGCTATTTAAACGGTAAAACCGTTTCTTTTCAATAACTGCCTGTAAAATTGAATCCACTTCCGATTCATCCACTCCGTCAATATCAAAGCTGATTTCAAGCAGATTGGAAGCCGAATCGAGATTCACGTTTGTTGTAGCTGTCGGTTCATGCTCTACAATCATATACTTCAAATCAGACGTCAGAAACAATTCCACTTTGTCCGCCAACAGTGGGAGGATTTTATAAAGAAATTCATAAAGCTCCTCTTCTTCTATTGTTTCCAGATAGAGTTCCTTCCCGTTATACCGGAAATTCGCATGCTCAATCAGCTCCATAATTTCCCGTTCTTTCTCCACTTCACGGATAATGATCACATCATTTTGCCCGCGTCCATTAAATGGGTTAACGAGATGCTTTCCGTATTGATATTCCAACTTTCCTTTCACTACCTCATCCTGCAATTCAAGGTAAAGTTTCGCTTGAAGTGGCACCTGAATGACTTCTTCAATAATATTCTCTGCAACCGTGACATCACCTACCGTTTTTAAAGACGGAATGACTTCGGAAAAGAAACGGTCTGCCTGCTGCTTTGAAATCGCAAGGGCATGATGATTAATGTTAAATTTAAACAAGTTGGCAACAATCTCGGTTTGTTCTGGAGTAATGAAATAAAAGACCCCATTATTCAACAGCATATTATATTCCTTCAAAACAGACATACCGCTGCCTTCTTTAAGCCGCAGCAAAATGTCCGCTTCGTTACTTTTTTCAAGCATAAATTGAAAAGGGAATCCCTTTTCAGCAATCGTTACATCCTCATACGTCCGGTCCGCGACTGTAACCGTTGTCTTCCGGTTTGCAAGCTTCATGAGCAAATCACGCGCGGCAAGAGGCGGAATTGTCATATACCGGTTGTCGGCTGAATTTGTCATCGAATAGAACGTGGAGTGGTAAATATTTTCATTCTTCCAGATCGCATGTAACATCCGGAATACTTCCTCATCCAACTGCAGAAGATAATTTTCCTCGGGCCTGAATGTGAAGTTCTTCGTGAAAAAGTATTCTTTACCAGAAAGAACTGCATCGATTAGTTCAACCAGTTCTTTTACCACATAAGTGCGATTCTCTCCGAATTTCAATTCAATGAGTAAATTGCCACTATAACTAACATGCAAATGATACTCTACCTGTACCGGCGTCTGGTCCATGACAAGGCTCGGATTTTTCTGGTCTAATTGCTGCAGCTCGCTAATCTGCTCAATGAACCGGTCTGTAATTTTATAATCATAGGAAACTGCCTGTTCTCCCGACCCGTCCTTCGCTTGTATCATTAACAAAGTTGCTACAATATGCTTACAGGAGCCATATGTGTCGAACGCTGGGCAATCACAATACGTTTCAATCATTCCTTTATTGATGCCTTTTACATCGATTTCTACAAAATAATCTTCCGTACCGGTGACGGTTGTTGTCCACACACCATGATTCCTGTCATAGAGCGGTTCACTGACTCTGCCCTTGTTATAATAATCGACTCCCCGACGGTAGATGACCGATGGGAATAATCTGCTGATATTAACATCCTTTAATGGTTTCAAGATCCTACTACCTGCCTTTATGTTATTGCCTTAGTTCCATTTTAAAGGAAGCAAGGATAAAAGTGAAAAGAAATCATATTACGCTCCGCTGCCGTTTTCCTTTTAGATAAAAATAAATATAAATGATGATGGAGCAAAGAATGGAGATCGATGATGCAATATAAATCGATGCGTAATTAATATTCGATGCGAGCATCCCGAAGAAAATCGCAGCAACTCCAATCCCTAAGTCAAAGAAGGAGAAGAATGTTGCGTTCGCCATCCCTTTCCGGTTCGCTTCCGCCCTATCTACCGCCCAGGCCTGAAGCGCCGGTTGTACTGTTCCAAAACCAAATCCATACAACGCTGCTGCAGTCAACAAAATCGTCTTACTTGGTAACCAAGCGAGTAAAAGCATGGCAGAAAAGATGAAAAGAGCACCTGGAATGAAGACATAGAGATGCCCTTTCTTATCATAAATCTGTCCTGCAAAGAGCCGGGAAAACATAAGGAAAATCGCGTAAACAAGAAAATACATTGTAATCCCTTCTACATTCCGCTCTAGTGCATGAAGTGGTAAGAAGGTAGCGATCCCGCCAAATGTCGCCGTAATGAAAAACATAAGGATCGAAGGCTGTAACGCAGTCTTCTCAAGCACATCAAAACGAGCAGGTTTTGATTGTGTCTCCGGTGCTTCTACCTTTTTATAACGTATGCCAAGGGATAAAAGTAATGCAGTAAGTCCAAGTGTTGCGCAGATGAAAAAGATATCCCGAAACGAAATGATGCCAACAAGGGATAAACCGAGGGACGGCCCCATGGCAAGGGCAATATTTCCAGATAATCCGAAATACCCCATTCCCTCTCCTCTTCTCTTAGGTGGAATCAAGTCTGTTGCAATTGTTCCTCCTGCAGTAGTAGAAAATCCCCAGCCTGCACCCTGAATCACCCGTACTAATCCGAGTAGAAAAATACTTGCAAGGAACCCATAAATCCCCATTGTTATTACAAAAATAGCTAACCCAATAATATATACGAAGCCACGCCCTTTTGTTTCCAATGCATGGCCAGCGAATGGTCTTAATAATAATGCCGAAAAAGTAAAGATCCCAACAATGATACCAACCATCTGGTCACTGCCACCAAGCTCCTTTACATAGAGCGGGAGTGTTGGCAGCGTCATTTGGAAACCAAGAAAAATAAAAAAGTTAGCTAACCAAATAAAAATAAAATCCTTTGTCCAAATTTTTTCCTCTTTTGGTCTCGAATATGGTCTTGCCTCTCCCATTTGATCAGACATCCTCTCCTAAATGCTTAATACTAAATTATACCGGATTACTTCGAGAATGGAAATATCTTAACTTACGCATCTGAAAGTGAGAAAGCAAATCACCCTTATCAAGCGCCGCATGGTAGATTGCTTTCTTTCAGTGTAAGTGCAACTTTCTTCTGGAGGTTCGCAGTCCAGACACCTCTCGCTTTCCGCAGGCGGCTGGTGAGCCTCCTCGCACGCTTTGCGCGCTGCGGGGTCTCACCTAGGCCTATCGACGAACAGGAGGTTCTAATGCCGGCATTGGTCACAGGACGTGACCGTACTTAGCCGGCCTCCCGCAGGAGTCTCGAGGTGTCTGGGCTGCTCCGAGGAAAGGCCAAATTTGGAGCACTATTTATTATTTCTTAAATAGAACGCTTATTATGGTGGGATATTTTCCGTCAACAATAACACTCTCTACCAGTTCAGTTGCCCAGTGGACGGTGACTCCTGCGGGAATAGCACGAGTCCGGAGACCCCGCAGGGCGGTAGCCCGAGGAGGCTTCGGCTGTGCCCGCGGAAAGCATCCGTCCACTGGGCAACTGAACGGCGATTAGAACGCCATAATTAGTGAACGAGCCAGATACTTACGCTGGATGAAAGCAAGTAAGTTACTTTGCTAAGAAGAATTTTTAAAAAGTGCGCTACTATGAAACTTTTATCTATTCCATCCGTATAACCTACTACAGCGAAGCATACATATTTTTATTTTGGAAAGGAGTCTATACCTGTATGGAAACGATGTTGGAAGTAAAAGGACTTAATAAATCCTTTAAAGACAAACAAGTTTTAAAAAACATATCCTTCGAAGTAAATAAGGGTGAAATAATGGCCATCCTTGGGCCGAACGGAGCAGGGAAATCAACAACCATCCGTAATATTATGGGAATCATGTATCCCGATGAAGGAACCGTCACGTTCCATAACCACCAAGGAAAAGGAATACCACAAAATAAAATTGGCTACCTTCCCGAAGAACGAGGCTTGTACAAAAATGTGAAAGTGATGGACATCTTGCTTTACCTTGCTGATTTAAAAAGTTACCCCTTGGACAAGGCAAAGAAACGAATTCTTGATTACTTGAAAAAGTTTGACTTGGAAGGTAAAGAAAATGTCAAGATGGAAGAATTATCAAAAGGAATGGGCCAGAAGGTACAATTTATCGGCGCAGTCATCCATGAACCCGAATTATTAATCCTCGACGAACCTTTCTCCGGCCTTGATCCAGTGAGTCAGGAGATTTTCAAAGATGAAATTCGAAGTCTCCGGGATAATGGCACTGCTATTTTACTTTCTTCCCATCAAATGAACCTGGTCGAAGAAATGTGTGACCGTTTATTTATGATTCAGCGTGGAGAAAAGATCATTTATGGGTCACTCTATGATGTAAAACAAGAATATGCGAATTTCAAATGTACCATTCGTGGAAGCAATGAAAGAGGTACACTCGAGACGATTCCTGAAGTTGAAAATATCGAACAGGACGGCGATGTAGCCATTCTTTACTTAACGAAGGATGTTAATCCAAACCGTTGGCTGAAACAACTGCCAGACGATGTTACGATTCAGGAGCTGGCGATTGACCGAGTATCTCTCCATGAAATCTTTATTGATATCGCTACAGATAAACGCTTAATGTCGGAAGAAGGTGAAATCCATGCGTAATGCAATGAAAGTTGCGAAATGGGAAATCAAGCGAAATATGAAAAATAAAACCTTTCTAATCGGGTTATTCCTTACTCCCCTATTAATCGTCGGTTTCGGCTTGATTGGCAGCTGGATTGGAGGCAGTTCTGACGATGACTCTCATGAAGATGAGATGACTGTTTTTATTAATGATGAGATTGGTATCATAGATGAACTTACACAATATGCTTCTGAAAGTGGACTGGAATGGTCTATAGAGGAAGCGAATGTGGAAATTGGCGACGTTGCTGCTGAGTTAGATGGTGCGGAGGATACCGCCTATATTTTATTAAATGAAGCTGCTTTAAATGATGGTGTCGTTCCAGTATATATCGCGGAAGATGTCGATCCATTCTTTTCAAGTCAACTAGCAATTTTCCAAGGGCCAATCCTCGCCCATCAGATGAAAGCGCTCGGGTTAACGGAAGAGCAATCGCTTGCTGTCTCTCGCGGGATTCAGTTTGTCGAAATGGATGCAGAAGAAATGACGAACGACAAAGCTCTTGAAGACGAGGCATCCGGTGAAGATTTCCTAGCGGGAATCGTCCCAGCAGCCTTTGGAGGAATTATTTTCATTTCGATCCTTTTCACCGGGATGGCAATGTTCCAAAGTGCATCCCAGGAGAAAAAAGATAAAATTGCTGAAATCATTCTCTCTTCCGTCACTCCTGAGGAATTGATGCAAGGGAAAATTATCGGTTATTTCGTCCTTGGACTTGTGCAGGCCGCTGTATTGCTTGTATTTTTAGTGCCAATGATCCTGTTTCTAACCGATGTTCCGCTATTTGAGTATCTGTTCGTCCCAGAGACTCTTCTATTCGTACTCCTTGCCGTCTTAAACTACTTAATGTTCGCAGCAATCTTTGTCGGAATTGGGGCTACGATTGAAGATGTGACGACTTCAGGAAATTTCCAAGGAATCGTCATGATGCTTCCGTTCTTGCCATTTATTTTCATCGGTCCGGTCGTTGGGGATCCTTCTGGCTTAATGGCACAAATCGGTACCTATATTCCATTCACGGCACCAGGTGTATTACTGCTCCGACTCACGATGCTCGATGTTTGGCCGTGGCTTGAGATTAGTATTTCACTTGTAATTATCATCGTCAGTGTCCTTGTATTTATTCGACTTGCTGGTAAGATCTTCAAAGTCGGAATTCTTATGTATGGGAAGAATGCAACTCCCGGAGAAATTTGGAAATGGTTAAAAGCATGAAGTACTTTTTCCATTTAATCTAGAAATATACTATAATACTAGTATAATAGTATTCACTTGTAGGGGGTAATAAGTATGTTAATGTATGTTATAGCCTTGGGTATAGGAGTATGTGTTAGTTTAATTATCGCAAGCGAAGTATGGGATTAATAAGCATAAGCATGTACAGAGCGCATCCGCTAAATGGATGCGCTCCTTTTTTATGTAAAAACTTAGTCCCAAAAAAGCCTAGAAAAGCTATGAATCACCTTCATTCAGCATTAGTGCAACTTTCTTCTGGAGGTCCGCAGTCCAGACACCTCTCGCTTTCCGCGGGCGGCTGGTGAGCCTCCTCGGGCTAACGCCCTGTGGGGTCTCACCAAGCCTATCCTCCCGCAGGAGTCTCGAGGTGTCTGGACTGCTCCGAGGAAAAATCCAATTTGAAACACTATTTTTCATTTAAGAATAGACCGCTGATCTTGAGACGAGATAGTTTCCACTCATAATAATTGTCCCTACCAGTTCAGTTACCTGCAGGACGGTGAATCCCGCGGGAAAGCGGAGACGATGAGGCCCGTAGGAAGTGCCTTTCTTCCGAGGCAGACTAAGAACACTCTCGTATGGGGTAACGTCTGCATAAACACGTCGAGACTAAGGCCGTGCCCAACTAAACGCTGAATGAAGTAATCGGCAGTTACGTTCATTTAGTTAATTAGCTTTTCCAGACCTTTTTTCCTATATTTTCTGAATAGTCCTTTATTATCATTCTTGATTTATTTCTCTTATTCCCTTGTTTACTATATTCATTCATATTATTATAAAACTATTAATCTAATTTTTTCCAAAAGTAGCAGGAGGCATTTATGAAGAACCTCAAGATTAGCTTTATCGTAATAGTATTACTTACTTTCTTTATTCATGTGGAAAAAATGGAAGCAGCAAGTGGACAAACCTATGAAGTCGGGGCTAACATACTCCACGTTCGCGAAGATCCTGCAGGTGATGCAAGGATTATCGGGTTGCTAAATAAAGGGGATAAGCTCACCGCCTTTGGGGAGCAATATGGCTGGGTACAGACGTATTATGGCGGAAGCACCGCCTGGGTCGCGAAACATCATTTAATTCCTACAGACTCTGCAGTCACCACAGCAAGTTCTGATCAAGCCGCTACAACAAAAGCGTCTGAGTCAACAACCGCCGGCCAGATTACCGTTACGGCACCGAGTGTGAACATTCGCTCTGGCCCAAGTCTGGATCATGCAGTCATTGCCGGGGCAGTACAAGGGGAAACTTTTCATACAATCTCCGTTTCCGGGGATTGGGTAAATATTAAGCTGTCTAACGGAGATACAGGATGGATTGCTGCTTGGCTAACAAGTTCGCAATCAAACATGGCAAGCACAAGTGAGACTGCAACAGAAACGGGAACTACACAGGTTGCAAGTGCCAGTACGGAACAAGTTCAATCTTCAGCAAACAGCTCCCTTTCCGGTTTTAACATTGTGTTGGACGCCGGGCATGGCGGAAAAGACCCTGGTGCAATTGGTCTTAGCGGGATACACGAGAAAGACCTCGTCCACCAAACGACTAATACAATTGCGCAAGTGCTGCGGAATTACGGGGCAACCGTAATCGAAACACGGACATCGGATTATTATTCATCATTGGATGAGCGAGCAAATTTGAGCAATGCCTATGACACGGATGCTTTCATCAGTATCCACTATAATTCGTTCCCTATCGTTTCCGTACAAGGAATTAATACGTTCTATTATAGTGATGCGGGGTATCAGTTAGGGAAGCATGTTCATTCAAATCTTAGTTCTACTGTTCCTTTAACGAATCGAGGACTGGGACAGACAGGTTATAAAGTATTGCGCAATACAGATGCACCAGCCATTTTACTTGAGCTAGGATTCATTACAAATCCGTATGATTTATCCGTGATTCAAACTGCCGATTACCAGCAGACAGTTGCTGAATCGATTGCACAAGGATTACTAAACTATTTTCATTAAAAACAAATCCCTTCACCATTTTCGGCTGAAGGGATTTCTTAACTTAAGTATCCAGGGCTAGCCACGTCCGCTCTGCGCCCAACAACTATCAAACTTCACACTCCTCCAATCAATAGAGAAGAATTGCCGAGCAGTCTTTATAAGGCTTAGTCGCACTTATACCCTTGTGGTGAAAGTCAACCCAGAACTAGGGGAAATTCGATTAAGTACGCCCCGTCGTGGGAGGCACAGTTTGTACGTTGCTACGAATCAGAGGATGTGCTAATACAAACGCTCTTCAGTGAGACGAGTAATCGCAGTCCCAGGCGTTGCGAAACGAATCGAAGCTATATAGAGCGATTGAACTTACCCAGGTCTATGTTTATGATAAAGAAAGCGAGCAGTATAAACTCTGCTGAAAAGTCGATTCCGAACTCGCGATTGATGCTGAAACCGGGGAATTGCTTAATATGGAATCACTGAATTAAATAATGTAACCATTATTGCTTAAACTGTTCTAAACGGCTGAAGAAATCAACGACAAATTCATAAAAGATTTTCTCCGTCGGTAGTAATTCTCGGTCGGCGGGAATGATCATCCCAACCGTGCGGGTAACGACTGGATCAATTAATGGAATTCGGACCGTTGCCCGTGGTTGATTGTCGACGAGGGTGCTTTCCGGGACAAGAGAAATGCCTAGACCTGCCGAGACGAGCCCCTTGAGTGCATCAATATCATCCCCTTCAGACGTAACCTTAGGTGTAAAACCAACTTGTTCACAAGCCTGGACGAGAATACGTCTTAAGATAAAGCCTTCCGGGAACATGATAAAAGATTCCTCGCGCAGATCCGTGAGCTGTAATGCACGTTGATTTGCTTTTGGATGATTCAGGGGTAATAAGGCGACGACTTTTTCCGTTGACAGCACCTTCCCCTGTAAGCGAGCTTCATCCACTGGCACCGGCGCAAGTAATGCCATATTCGTCTTCCCTTTCAATACATAGTTTTTTAATTCATAATAATTCCCTTGAATTAATTTAAATTTAACTTCCGGGTAATTCCTGCGAAAGGCAGAGATCAATGTCGGCAAAATATACAATGCCAACGTACTGACGAAGCCAATATGGATCGTTCCCTTCTCGGGGTCGGTATATTCATGAATGACCTGTTCCGCATCTTCAATCACATGGATCGCCTGCTCCATATGCTTTAAGAAAATTTCTCCAATTGGAGTGAGCCGGACATTTCTCCCTTCACGAATAAATAAACTAACCCCAAGTTCTTCTTCAAGCTTCGCAATCTGCCGGCTAACCGCAGACTGGGCAACATGCAGGTGATTTGCGGCATCGGTTACATGTTCTCTTTTCGCTACTTCAATAAAGTATTTAATCTGTCTTAGTTCCATGTATTTCAGCCCTCCTATGCTTATTATCTCATATCGGCATTGATTATATCTATTATTTATATTGTTTAGATAGATATAAAAAGGTAAAATTGAAATATAGTTATACGTACAGATATAAGGAGGATTGGCAAATATATGAACACAATCAGTAACCAACTAGATACTGAGAATAAAAAAGTATCCACATATCTCGATGAAATTTATCGTTCGGTTGTGAAACGAGATCCGAATCAACCTGAGTTCCACCAAGCTGTTGCTGTCTTCCTCCAATCGATTCTCCCTCTATTAGAAAAAGAACCTCATTACATGGAATTGGGTATCCTCGAACAAATCGTTGAACCCGAACGCGTTATTTCTTTTCGCGTCACATGGGTGGATGACAACGGAAAAACCCAAGTAAACCGTGGGTATCGAGTACAATTCAATAGTGCTATCGGGCCTTTCAAAGGTGGTATCCGCTTTGACCCAAGCGTTAACTTGAGTATCGTAAAATTTTTAGGATTTGAACAAACATTTAAAAACTCACTAACCGGCCAACCAATCGGCGGGGCTAAAGGCGGAGCTGACTTCGATCCAAAAGGAAAGTCGGATAATGAAATCATGCGCTTTTGTCAAAGCTATATGACCGAGCTCGCCAGATATATCGGACCTGACATTGACGTTCCTGCCGGCGACCTTGGAGTCGGAGCAAAGGAAATTGGTTATATGTTCGGCCAATATAAACGAATACGCGGTGCTTATGAGGCTGGAGTAATTACTGGAAAAGCTCCCGTTTATGGTGGCAGTCTCGGAAGAACCGAAGCAACCGGTTATGGAACGATTTATTTCTTGAAAGAAATGCTGAGAGACATCGGCCGTAACATTAGCGGAAGTTCCGTCGTCGTTTCCGGTTCCGGTAATGTATCGATTTATGCGATGGAAAAAGCGAGCCAGCTTGGAGCGAAAATTGTCGCTTGCAGTGATACTTCCGGCTACATTTATAATAAAAATGGTATTGTCGTTGAAGTACTTAAAAGGATTAAGCAAGTTGATAAAGGCAGAGTTAGTGATTACCTGGAATTCGATCCAGATACAACATTCCATGAGAACTGTAAAGGTATTTGGAGTGTCCCTTGTGACGTTGCCTTACCTTGTGCAACTCAGAACGAACTAGATGAAGAAGATGCGCTTGAACTTGTCAAAAACGGTGTCATCGCCGTTGCGGAAGGGGCAAACATGCCATGCACGCAAAAAGCAACAAATGTATTGCTCGAAAACGGTGTAACGTTCGGACCGGCCAAAGCAACAAATGCTGGTGGAGTGGCTGTTTCCCAGTTGGAAATGGCACAAAACAGTATGCGTCTCAAATGGACATTTGAAGAAGTTGATGAACGCCTCCAAGATATTATGATGAACATTTATGAAAATTGTGTAGATGCAACCGAACAATTTGATAATGCCACGAACTTAATCCAAGGTGCAAACATTGCCGGATTTAAGAAAGTTGCCGATGCAATGATAGCTCAGGGCGTTATCTAAAAAGTTATTAAAAGACCTGCCATTCTTCTTGATTGGCAGGTCTTTTTTATAAACAAGGACACTCGTGATTTCAGTCGTGAGAGGTTCAAAGCAATTGCATCGTTGTAACACACGTTCCATCACCTTCATAAGTGGATAGAACTTCTTCTGCTGTTTTACCTTCATACGATATTTTCACTTCAAATTCATCGTTACGCGGCAACCAGAGATCAATAAATCCATTGTCCATCGTTTCCATTGTTTCATTGACGACGATGTTGCCCTCGCTATCCGTAATTTCCACTGCAAATGCTTCTTTTACCATCTCGCCCTGGCACCCGGTTAAGCTATGATCGAAGCAAGGATGGGTTACTTCTTCAAATGGTGCGATCGATAGGAAGAATTTATCTTCAGGAAGGTCATAGATTTCTTCTTCATTATTCTCATTTGTCACAATCAACTCCTTAGAGGTGATTGATGCAGAGACATCCTTAAACGTACCAGTACTGTATTCATGGACTAATTGTTCAATATCACGTGATGCTTCTTCGGTTCCCGATCCCTCTTCTTCCGCGTTGCAAGCAGCCAAGATAAGACCCGCTAGTAGAAGGATAATCATTGCCATCTTTTTCATCATTTTTTCCACTCCCACGGTATAAATAAAATCTTATACCCTCATTTTAGCATGGTAACAATCATACTGGAATAGGGATAAATGAAGATTACTTGACAACTTGTTTACCCTAAAACGACACGGTCATCCTCGAATTGTACCTTGCGAATCCGCTGGAATTCGTGCAAGAGATCTTCTACAGTCAATCTCTGCTTATCAATCCCATTTGCTTCAAAAATAATTTGTCCTTTATCCATCATGACTAGCCGGTTTCCGAGGTCAAGGGCTTGTTGCATGTTATGGGTCACCATCAATGTTGTAAGCCCCGCATCCGCCACGACTTTTTTCGTAAGATCCGTAATTAACTCCGCCCGGGATGGGTCAAGGGCTGCCGTATGCTCATCCAGCAAGAGAATATCTGGGTCGGTAAAAGTTGTCATGAGCAGAGATAGCGCCTGCCGTTCTCCACCTGACAGCAACCCAACTTTTGCTGTCAGACGATCTTCCAAACCAAGATTCAATGTCTGCAAGTATTCTTTGAACATTTTCTTGCGATGTTTCGTAACACCAAAGGTTAATTTTCGTTTCTTATTTCTTGAATAGGCCATCGCTAAATTTTCCTCAATCGTCATGGATGGTGCCGTCCCTGCCATCGGATCCTGGAAAACCCGGCCGATAAAACGGGAGCGTCTGTACTCTGAAAGGTGGACGACCTGTTTTCCGTTAATGAGCACATCTCCAACATCAGGTAAAAGTTGGCCGGCAATAACGTTCATGAGTGTGGACTTCCCTGCTCCATTACTGCCGATAACAGTGACGAAATCCCCTTTTTCCAAGCTTATGTTAATATTGTTTAATGCCTTCTTTTCATCAACTGTCCCTTCATTAAAGACGACGGAAATTTTTTTCACATCAAGCATTTCTTAACCAACCTCCTTGATATCTTGCTCTAAAGCCCGTCGCTTTTCAATTCGGCGCTTCTTCTCGCGCTGGACCTGGAGAATCTTCGGTGAAATAAGCGCAATAATAACGATAATCGCCGTAATGAGCTTCATGTCTCCTGTTTCGAGAAAATCAAATCGCAATGCAAGTGTCACAATTATTCGGTAAATGACCGCTCCTCCGATAACTGCGAGGGTTGCTCTGGCAATTGTCTTCGTGCCGAAAAGCGCTTCTCCAATAATGACAGAGGCAAGACCGATAACAATCATTCCGATTCCCATTCCAACATCAGCGAATCCACCAAGCTGGGCAATTAACCCTCCAGAAAGTGCGACTAGGCCATTGGATAAGGCAACTCCGAGAATCGTCAAGTTATCCGTGTTCGCAGACAAACTACGAATCATCCGCTTATTATCTCCAATCGCCCGGATTGCGAGTCCGACCTCTGTCTTCAGGAAATAGTCGGTAACTAGTTTAATAACAACCGTCACAAGGAGCATAACAATTAAAATTGCCCATGTACTTGGCGGCCGGTCAATCCCGAAGATACCTAACATACTATTTAGGCTGTTATCAATCGAAGTCCCCCATACACTTCCCAATTGGTCGAAAATAGTTGATTCCATATGGAGGGATAAGGTCGGTTGACCGAGAATACGAAGGTTGATCGAATATAAAGCTGTCATCATGAGAATTCCTGCTAAAAGAGCATTCACTTTTCCTTTTGTATGCAGTAATCCTGTTAGTGTGCCCGCAACAAAACCTGCAATACCAGCAAGAATCGTAGCGATAATTGGTGGAACTCCATTAATGATGGCTAGTGCAGCCACAGCAGCACCTGTGACAAAGCTTCCATCAACGGTTAGATCAGGGAAATCAAGAACTCGGAATGTCAAATAGACACCAAGTGCCATTATTGCATAAATAATCCCTGATTCTACTGCGCCAAACATTGAAATAAACATAATTTGTACTCCCCCTGCTGACTTCTTTCAATATAGTAAGAAGATAAGCCGCCAATGCTAGCGACTTATCCCCTGTTTTTACTCCATAAAGTGAAACTTCATTCAATGGAGAATTCCTTCCCTCCCCACTGATTGTTAGTTGAACAGAATCAGGGATTTACGGACTGTATATCCCACACCTTCCCATCTTGAGCTTCCCTCATGTTTAGAGGTGGGGATATTACAGAACGTTAATCCGTGATAAATTGTGCATCTTCATCCCAGTCGGAATGCCATTCGACGTTTTGTGCTTCAGCTGCTTCCTTATTTATGAACAGTTGCATTTCTGCAGGATATTCTACCGGGATTTCACTTGGTGATTTGTCATTAGTTAAAATATCAACAGCCATTTCACCTGTGCGGTAACCTATCGTATGATAGTCTATTCCGTATGTTGCGAAGCCGCCTTTAGCAAGGGAGTCTGGTTCTCCGACAATGAGCGGGATGCTATGTTCATTAGCAACACTCACAACACTATCGAATGCTGAAACTACCGTGTTATCTGTAATAATATAAAACACATCTACATCTTCCACTAACGTAACTGCGGCTTGTTGCACTTCCGATGTATTAGCCACAGTACGTTCAACAACCGTAAGATCGGTTCCTTCCGCTACTTCTTTCACTGTGTTCACTTGAGTTACAGAGTTTTGCTCCCCGGCATTATAAATCATCCCAATCCCCGCTCCTGGAAAATAATCGGCAATAAACTGCACTGTTGATTGGATTCCTTCCGGGTGTAAGTCTACTACCCCCGTTACATTACCTCCAGGCTCTTCCATCGACTCAACAAGCTTTGCCTCAACAGCATCTGTCACCGATGTAAAAAGGATCGGAATCTCACTCGTTGCTTGTAATGCGCCAAGTGCACTTGGTGTAGAGTTTGCAAAGATAAGATCCACTTCATCCGCAACAAAACCGTCGGAAATCGGCTTTACGTTATTCTGATCGTTTTGCGCAGTTTTGAAGTCATATTCTACATTCAGCCCAGCATCCTCGAGTGCTTGCTGGAACCCTTCATATGCAGCATCAAGTGATGGGTGCTCAGCAATTTGCGTTGCGCCAATTTTGTATACTTCCCCATCCGTATTTTCATTCTCATTGCCTTCTGATGACTTCGTATCATCGGAACCACAAGCTGCAAGAAGCAAGATTCCAATTGTAAACAATAACAAAACTAGCTTTCTCATCCACTTTTCCCCCTATGTGTATTAACGCGTTAAAGTAATAATGCATAGAGCGATTTTACCATATTTTCTGTATTTAAGATAGACTTTTTTAAAAAAATTCTGTTAATAGTTCCGGGACAGGGGGGTCAGAGCATTTGTCCCACTTCGTGCGGGACAAATGCTCTGACCCCCTGTCCCAATTTAGAGTTTTATGGTATGATAATTAAGTACTAGGGATTTGGACTCATTTCTTTCTATTGTAATGGGAAGGGGAAAATAGAGATGACAAAACGATTGAAAGCTTATATTTTATTCGTTTTTTTCGTTTCATTTGGAATAGCGATATTTTCCGGACCAATTCACATTGATATAACATTATACACCCAGTTACTAGTAATTTACTTACTATTCACTACATTTTACTCGCATTTAAAAACAATTGTTAAAACCGGTCGGGTCAATATTGATTATAGTGTCTCATATGGTCTTTCATTCGGACTTGCCGCTGGACCACTCGGGCTTTTCTTATTTGAAGTAATCAACCGATTTTATGTTTTTCTTTACCGGAAGAAAACAGATACGGCTGATGAAGATGAATTTTTACATACCTTTTATAATATTGGAGCGCCGACCATTCTTCATTCGCTCGGATTTTACTTGTATTATTGGCTTTTTCCGTACTTCGATCAAATACCATTATTTGGTTTTTGGATTCTCCTTATTTTAATCGTATTTCTGATCGATATGCTTTCTTCTGTACTGCTTCTCGGGGTATTTTATAGTATGGGAGATATGCAGACCCGAGTGGATAGCATTAATTTTATCAAAGCAAGAAGTAAAGCAGACTCACTCCAAAAAGCAATTTCAAACGGACTTCTGTTAATTTTCATTACGGAAGGACGCTGGGAATTGATGCTCGCCCTCTTCCTTTTAAATTATTTATCTAGCCGTGCTGCTGTACTTAAATCACAAAGTATCCAACATAAGATGGAACGCGACCGTTTCGAGCAAATGGCTTACACCGACTTCCTGACGAAGCTCCACAACCGCACGTATATGAATAAGGTGATGAATGAATTGAACGGCTCAGATGAAACGATTGGTATTGCTGTTTGTGATATTGATAATTTCAAGCAGATCAATGATACGTATAATCATACAGTCGGGGATTATGTCATCCATCATGTTGCAAAACGCCTGAAGAGTTTACTTGGGGAAAATGACTTTTTGTTTCGCAGTGGTGGAGAAGAGTTTACCATTATTTTGCGAAATCGATCCTTTAGTGAATGTGAGGCATTAGTAAAGACCATTCAACATGAAATCGAACAGCTTCAGATTGTTACGAAGTACCGTTCTGAAGAAATTTTCATCAGCTGCACAGCTTCCTTTGGCATGTATTATTTCACTACCTTAGAGAAGATAGATATTAAGCAGGGCTATGTTCAAGCAGATGACCTACTTTACAAAGCAAAAGGGCTTGGAAAAAACCAGGTTATTTCAAAAAATGGCAATGAGCCGCTCTGTGGTCAGTTCGAAAGCAATGTTTCCAATGCAGAAGTAAAGTAAAATAAAAACAACCTGTTGCGCCCGGCTGTTTTTTATCACGGATTAACGGTCAGTAATATATCCCCACTTCTAAACATGAGGGAAAACAATATGTGAAGATGGGGATATACAGTCCGTAAATCCCTGATTCTGTTCAACTAACATTCAGTGGGGGAGGTAAGAAAACCCCACTGAATGAAGTTTCACTTTATATAATAATATTTCGTTTTTTTGCTTCGAATAATAGTTTATCTCGGAATTTCGGATGAGCTAACCCAATTAGTGCCATGGTACGTTGACCGAGTGTTTTTCCACGTAAGTTTGTGATTCCATACTCTGTAGCGATGTAATTAACATCATTCTTACTCGTCGTTACAATCGAACGAAACCCCCGTTATCTCAGGATACTCTTCCCTATAAGCACCCATTGGCAGCCAGTCTAAAAGTGTATGATAATAAATGTCGGTCAAGTTCTCTTCCTTTATATACTGATCGAGCGCTGCAATAATCCTAGGTGGTGTGGATAGACCGATATCAGATCCACAGACCCAGCCTGATTTAACTTGCTGGGCAATCCCCTCCGCTGTTGTCTTCTTTGCTTCATACTGCGCTAAGTAACCATTCATCTGTTTTATAATCCTTTCCCTAGATTAACCTCAGATTAAACCGCTTTTGTTTTCCTTGTTTTCACGATTTGCTTACTTCTTAATTGACCACATGCCGCATCGATATCTGCACCATTTTCCCAGCGAACACCACTATTGATTCCGCCTGCTTTCAATGTTTGGTGGAATTCCTGGATTGCATCAACATGACTTCTTTCATACTGGATATGTTCATCGACCTTATTATATGGAATCAAGTTCACATAGGCTAAATGACGGTGATTGTAAAGAAGCTTGACGAGTTCTCTCGCTTCTTTCTTGCGATCATTGACACCTTGCAGCATAATATATTCGTATGTTATTCGGCGATTTGTCTTCTTCAAATAATAATTAACCGCCAGCATGAGCTTCTCGATCGGGAATGCTCGGTTAATTTTCATAATTTGCGTGCGTAGTTCATTATTTGGAGCGTGCAAGGAGATTGCAAGATTCACTTGGATTCCTGTATCGGCAAACTCGTAAATCCTATGGGCAAGACCACTTGTTGATACGGTAATATGACGGGCGCCGATATTCAAGCCCTTATCATCGTTTACAATGTAAAGGAAGTCCATTAAATTATTAAAGTTATCTAACGGTTCACCAATTCCCATGACAACGATATGACTGACCCGCTCGTTCTTCCCTTTCAAATCTAAATTCTTCTGAACATGCATGATTTGCTCCACGATCTCGCCACCTGTTAAATCTCGGCTCTTCCGGAGCAATCCACTTGCACAGAAGGAACAGCCAATATTACAACCGACCTGTGTCGTCACACAGACGGAAAGACCGTAATCAAACCGCATGAGCACTGTTTCAATCACGTTCCCGTCCGCAAGCTTAAAGAGATATTTAACCGTTCCATCTTTAGATTCTTGTTTAACTCCTTCTTTTAATGTGGTAAGGCAATAATTTTCTTCCAATAATTGAATTGTCGATTGATTGACATTGGACATGTCGGAAAACTGGTTTACTCTTTTCTTGTAGACCCAGTCCCATACTTGATTTGCTCGAAAACGCTTCTCGCCGTTTTCAATCAGCCAATCTTCCAATTGCTTAAATGTTAATCCATAGATGGATAGTTTAGTCATGATGTTTCCCCATTTCTTTTCCTTTTCCTTCTCTCATCTTACTTTAATCTTTCGGTAGTAGCAAATCGGATTCTTCTTTATAAGCGGATAATTGGACGGCATTCATTGCTAAGCTTATCCTTTATAGTAATGACTCCAATTTCACAACCTGCACAAGCTAAGTATATCTTTCATAATGATTACTTTCATTCGGCGTAAGCGCAACTTTCTATTGGAAGTCCGCAGTCCAGACACCTCTCGCTTTCCGCAGGCGGCTGGTGAGCCTCCTCAGGCTGCCGTCCTGCGGAGACTCACCTATGCCTTTCGACGAACAGGAAGTTCTAATGCCGGCGTTGGTCACAGGACGTGACCGTTCTTAGCCGGCCTCCTGCAGGAGTCTCGAGGTGTCTGGACTGCTCCGAGGAAAGGCCAAGTTTGGATCACTATTTTTCATTTAGGAATAGAACGCTAATCTTGATGAGATAGTTTCCATTCTAATAATTCATCACTACTAGTTCAGTTGCCCTGACTCCTGCGGGAAAGCGGAGACGATGAGACCCCGCAGGAAGTGCTTTTCTTCCGAGGCAGACTAAGTTCGCTCTCGTATGTGGCATGTGGCAACGTCTGACATTGACGTCCTGTGCGTCGAGGCTTCGGCTGTGCCCTATAGGATGCGCATCCGCCCACCGGGCAACTGAACGGTAATTAGAACGCCAATCAAATGAATGCACAAAATACTTACGCTGAATGTAAGCAATCATAAGGTGGAACAGGTTTCGGATGTGAAAGTGGAGTAATGAGATTAAAGGAGTGAGTGGATTGCAACATGAACATGCCAAAGTTTTTAATAAAATCCCTTTATCTGTACTAGACCTTGCACCAATTCGCCAAGGTTCAAATGCGAGAGAATCGTTTAAGGAAAGTGTTGAACTTGCTCAACATGTTGAAAAATTAGGCTTTAACCGCTATTGGCTGGCTGAACATCATAATATGCCTGGTATCGCAAGCTCTGCGACATCTGTTCTCATTTCTCATATTGCTGGGAATACGAAGCATATGCGGGTTGGAGCTGGTGGTATTATGCTGCCAAACCATGCAACGCTTGTTGTCGCCGAACAGTTCGGTACACTCGAATCGCTTTTCCCGGGAAGAATCGACCTTGGACTCGGCCGGGCACCCGGAACAGATCAGGCAACAGCCTTTGCCCTTAGAAGAACACTGAATTCTGGACCAGAGGAATTTCCGATGCAAGTAAATGAATTGCAGGATTATTTTTCCGATGAACCGAAGACACATGTTAAAGCTATTCCCGGTCAAGGATTGAATGTTCCAATCTGGCTGCTTGGCTCCAGCGACTTCAGCGCAAGACTTGCTGCTCATAAGGGACTGCCCTTCTCTTTTGCCAGTCACTTTGCACCTGCCTACACCATTCCGGCATTGAAGCTTTATCGGGCCAACTTTGAACCGTCCGATGCGCTCGCTAAGCCATATGCGATGGTTGGGGTAAACGTGATTGCAGCGGATACGAACGAGGAAGCCGAGTATCTGGCAAGCTCCCAATATATGCAATTCCTTAACTTGCGCCGCGGGAAACCAAGACAACTTCAGCCACCCATCGAAAGTATGGATAGTGTATGGTCTCCAATGGAAAAAGCCGCTGTCTATGAATCGCTCGATCCACGGACGACAATTGTCGGTGATAAAGATACAGTTAGGGAACGTCTCATCGCATTCCAAGAAGAAACACAAGCAGATGAAATGATTATCGGATCGCAGATTTTCCATTTGAAAGATCGCCTGCGTTCTTATGAAATCGTAGCAGAACTATTCGATTGATTACAAAAAAGGGCATAACTTTCTGATAGACGCAGAAAGTTATGTCCCAATTTCAATTTGTATTATCTTCTTCCAATTCTTCTTTTTCCCCATGGATTACTTCTTCTAAATCATCTTCGAGTGTGATATCCGCTAACTTCACTTTACTCCGGTAAGCAGCTCTTGTAACCAGGTGACCAGATACAGGAGCAGTTAAGAATACAAAAACAATCCCTAGTACAAGGCGTACACTGAAGTAATTTTGACTTTCCAAAATATAAATCAACGCACCTGTTAAAGTGAGTAATACACCAAGTGTAGAACTTTTCGTTGCTGCGTGAGAGCGAGTATAAACATCAGGAAATCGAATATTCCCGATGGCACTGACAACCGCAAACAATGAACCGATAAAAATTAAAATGGCACCGACATATTCAATCATCACGCTTACGTTCAATGATAACACCCCTCTCTATATACTTCGTGAAGGAAATCGTACTAATGAACGCAAGGATAGCAAGCACGAGTATCACTTCTAAGAAAGCACGAGTATCAAGGAGTATTGAAATAATCGCCAGTGATGAAATGATTTGAACACCAATCATATCAAGGGAAAGGACGCGGTCCGGTAAGCTCGGTCCGATAATAATCCGGATGAGTGTAATGGCAATCGCCACCCCGAACAGAATGAGCGACGTAACGAGTAATGTGTTAATCATTAGCGCGTCACCTCCATAATTGCTTTTTCGAAAGTATGCAAGGATTTGAGCAACATTTCTTTCGATTCCTCGAGATCCATCCCATGGATATATAAGTAGTCCTCTTCAGGTGCTACTTCCATGACCACTGAACCCGGCGTCAATGTAAGAAGTAATGAAATCGCAGTGATTTCCCATTCTCCCCGCATTTGCGTCTCATATTTAAATATGCCAGGTTTATAGGTTACTTTTGGGCTTAATATATGTTTCAATACCCAAATGCTGGATGAGAATGTCTCACGGATAAAGATGAGTAGTAATTTGAATAAAGCCCACGGACGGGCGAGATAGAATCGCTCGCCGAATAGTCGGTGCATCAAGAAGACGATTCCGATTCCGACAATATATCCGAACACGAATGTTGTGAATTGCAGTTCGGGTTCATCACTAATAAATACCCATAATATAGCAATAAATACGTTTAGAAAAAATTGTGCTGGCATCCATAGTCAGCTCCTCTTTTGACTGCTGCTCATTGTTGCTTCCTAACGAGCAGCAGATTAATTACTCCAATACAGCATCAATGTAAATTTGTGGGTTGAGCAGTGTATTGGCTGCGTCGGCTACGAAGGGAGCGAAGTACTCTGCTCCGAGTCCAAAAGTAAACATAAGTGCTGTGAACAAGCCAAATGAAACCATCCAGCCCTTCTTCATCGGTACCTCGTCATCAAAACTGATGATTGTCTCTCCCCAAAAGCTATTCAAGAAAACTCTTAAGAGGGAATAAAGGACAAAGATACTGGAAATAAAGCCGAGCGCGAGCAGAATATAAGAGCCCGCTTCAACTGCCCCTTGACCAACAAGTACTTTTCCGATAAAACCGCTCAGCGGCGGTACCCCGGCTAAAGATAGCATAACGATAAAGAACATCCATCCGAATACAGGATAGTTACGGATTAAACCACTCATGTTATCAAGCCGCTTCTCTCCTGTCACGGTAATCATAGTCCCAGCAAGCAGGAAGAGCAGGGATTTTGCAACCATGTCATGCATCAGATAATAAACCGCGCCTTCCAGTGCTTCCTGTGTCATGACGGCAAGCCCCACTAAGATAAATCCAACCGCAATAATGACGTTATAAGCGACAATCTGCCGGATATCTTTATAAGCAATCGCTCCAATACTCCCCATAATGAGTGTCAAACCAGCTAAAATCCCGATGATTGTATGGGTAATTTGCGGTTCATGGTAAAAGATCAACGTGAACACACGGATCATGACGTAAATTCCTACCTTTGTCAGCAATCCTCCGAACAAAGCTGCAACAGCAGTTGGTGGGGCACTGTATGAACCTGGTAACCAGAAGTACAGAAGCAATCCGGATTTCAAAGCGAAAACAATCAGGAATACAAGACTCGTCACTGTCAGTAATGGTGTCTGTCCAGATTCACTGATTAATACTGAAATATGCGCCATATTCAAGGTTCCAAGCTGTGCATACAAATATGCGATAGCAACGAGGAAAAACCAGGAAGAAATAATATTAATAACGACATATTTAAGCGATTCTCTTAGCTGCATTCGTTTTCCGCCGAGGACGATTAATACATAAGAAGCGAGTAGCATAATTTCAAAGTTTACATAGAGGTTGAAAATATCGCCTGTTAAAAAGGATCCGTTAACACCTGCGAGGAGGAAGTTAACAAAGGAGTAGAAATACATATACTCTATTTTCTCGCCAATTGAAGAAAAAGCATAAATTAAACAAATTAATGTCACGATACTTGCGGCGGTAACAAGAATGACTGCAAAAGAGTCTGCTACAAACAGAATTCCAAATGGCGGCTCCCATCCCCCAAAATCGAGTCGGATGATGCCGTCCGTCTGAATCCACTGCAGCATATAGATACTTATTCCGATTGTCACGAGCAATCCTAGGACGGTTAATACCCGCTGTGTTTTTATATATGGTCTTAAAAAGATCAGAATAATGCCAAGCATAATTGGAAGAGCCATCGGCAGTACAATAATATTATTCATACTTCCTACCTCGCAATTCTTCCATATTGTCCGTTCCAAGCGTTTGATAAGCACGGTATGCAAGTACAAGCACAAGGGCCGTCACCGCAAAGCTGATTACAATTGATGTTAGAATCAACGCTTGCGGGAGCGGATCAACAAATGTACTAACGTCGTCATCTCCCAAAATCGGCACATTCCCCTTCTTCAGTCCGCCCATCGTAATGATTAATAAATGTGCGGCGTGGGAATAGACGGCCGTTCCGAGAATGACACGAATCACACTTTTCGATAAGACGAGATAAGTCGCAATCGTGACCAAAACGCCGGTTAGGATGATCATCAATGTTTCCATAGCCTACACATCCTCACTAATACTTAAGATAATCGTAATTACAACCCCAACTACCGCGAACGATACACCAGCTTCAAATATCGTCACAGTACTTAATTCAATTTCCCCGAAGAAAGGTACTACAAAATTACCGAAGCTTTGAGTAAGAAATGGCACATCAAATACAAATGCACCAAAGCCCGTCCCAACTGCTAGAAATGCTCCAAATGCAGCAACCTTTTTGAAATCGAGCGGAATACCCTTCTTAATCGTTTCAATATCAGTTACGAGAAGCAGCAGTACAAACGCAGCTGAAAGGGCAAGTCCGGCAATAAATCCACCGCCCGGACTGTTATGCCCCGCGAAAAACAGGTAAACAGCCAAGGTCAGGATAATAAATACAGCAAGCTTCGTAACGGTACGCAAAATGACATTATTGATTTTCAAACTTATCCCCCCGATTTCCTGCCTTCAGTTTAATAATGGAGTACACTCCAATTCCGGCAATGAGGAGCACAACAACTTCAAGCATCGTATCAAACCCACGGAAGTCACTTAGAATCGTATTCACGATGTTGCGTCCGCCTGCAAGTTCATAAGAGTTCTCGAAGTATGTCGAAATCCGGTCAAACAAACGATTATTTTGAACTGCCAAAGCCACGGCAGTGAACGATGCACCAAAACCTATTGATATAAGCAATTTCGACAGATTTATTCTCCGTGGTTCGTTTTCCTTCTTCCATTCCGGTAAGAAATAATAAGCAACAAGGAAGAGAACGGTTGTTACCGTCTCAATGACCATTTGCGTTAGTGCAAGGTCGGGCGCTCGGAAGATAACGAATAACAGCGCAACTCCGTAACCCAAAACACTATTTAGGAGAATAGCAGTGAGCCGGGATTTTGCAAACAGAATGGAAATAGCCGCAATAATCAGCGTCAGTGCAATGATCCATTCAAAAATTGATATCTCCGCATTACCTGAGATCGTAAAGTCATATGATCCCGTCAAGACAAAGGCTCCTGCCACGAGCAGGATAAAGAATAAATAAATATACATTAAATAATGACGTAAAAGACCTGTCATATAACTGTTCGTAAACTTCCTGGACGATTTAACACTTTGCTCCAGTGTGAAGTTATACAATGTATTCAGCGACCAGCCTATCGGGAAAATCGCATAGATCCAGCGCCAAGCTCTTGGGAAGGAATAGAGCAAGATACCGAGCACGACGACACCAATTGTCATCCAAAGTGCTGTATTAAGCCCATGCCAAGCCGATATTTCTACACCTAAATTCATTTCTGTTACAAGGGTCGGGAACACACTTTCCACCGCTGGACGGATAATATAATTTCCAAGCATGTTCGGCATGAGGAAAATAAGCACGACGAGTCCTGCCAAAATAACAGGAGAAATCAGCATACCGCCAGGTCCTTCATTTGCCGGTCGTTCCAGCCTTTCTTCCTTATATGGTCCAAGAAAAGTCTGAAATACGATAATCATACTGTACACAAAAGTGAAAATACTTGCCACCCACGCTACTATCGGAATCAAATTACCGATTGTATCCATATGAAATATACCAAGCTCGGTAATATCAACGGCTGCTTGGAAGAACATTTCCTTACTTAGAAAACCATTGAATGGAGGTAAACCAGCCATGGAAAAACTTCCAATCAAAGACACGGTAAACGTAATCGGCATAATTGTCGCCAAACCTCCGAGTCTTCTGATATCCCTTGTCCCTACTTTATGGTCCACAATTCCAACTGCCATGAATAATGCACCTTTAAAGGTGGAGTGGTTCACAAGATGGAACAATGCGGCGAAGGTTGCTTGTGAGTAAAAGACAGATTCTGTAGAATAACCGAAGTGAAGGGCAACGGAGCCCATTCCGAACATACTCATAATCATCCCAAGCTGACTAATCGTAGAAAAAGCAAGAAGAGCCTTAAGATCTGTTTGCCGCACAGCCTGAAATGAACCCCAAAACAGCGTAAACAACCCTACTCCAGTCACAATCCAGAACCATATCCCCTCACCACCAAATACTGGTGTAAAACGGGCAACCAAATAAATTCCAGCCTTTACCATTGTCGCAGAGTGTAAATACGCGCTGACCGGCGTCGGCGCTTCCATCGCATCTGGCAACCAAATATGGAATGGGAATTGAGCAGACTTTGTAAACGCCCCAAAGAGGACGAGCAACATGGCCGGCACAAACAAACCGTGCCCCGTCATCTCCGGCATGATCTGAATAACTTCCCGCACACTCAGCGTTCCGGTCATTGTATAGATCATTAAAAATCCAATAAGCATACCAAAACCGCCACTTACCGTGATAAGTAATGATTTCTGTGCTCCTTCCCTGGAACGCTTCCGCTGATACCAGAATGCAATTAAGAGGAAAGAAGAAATACTTGTCAGCTCCCAGAACACATAAAGCACCATCATGTTGTCAGATAGCACGACACCAAGCATCGCACCCATAAACAGCATTAAATACGTATAAAAATGTCCCAGCTGTTCATTTTCAGACAAATAGTAAATCGAGTAAAGGATCACAAGTGTTCCAATACCCGTAATAAGTAGAGCTAAAATTAAGCTAAGCCCATCCAAATAAGTGGTAAAGTTAATTCCATAGGAAGGAATCCATGAAATGGTGTGCAAAAAAGTCTTACCGTTTGCAATCTGAGGTATATAAAACAAAAGATAGCTAAATAATGATACAGCAACAATCATCGGTAATAATCCGATATGCAGCCGCGTTCCTTTTTTATAGAAAAGCGGGATAAGCATTGCAGCTAAAAAGGGTATAAGTACGACGAAATTCAAAGTTACCAAAATCAAACCTCCAATCAAAAGTCACCTGTCGACTGCATAAAACATACAGGATTTCTTCAAGAAAACATGCCGGTGTTGTTGTATATATGAAGTTATTTCATGATACCTTGACTTAATAAGTTACGCGTATGATAATTAAGGGGCAACAAACCATTCGGAAACAAAGAATGTTGAATAGTATGTTATAAAATATTATGTGATTTTGTAGTTAAACCTTTGTGGAATTGATATTACAAGTATTAATTATACATGAACATTAAACTGCTTGCACTTCAGAAGACTGGCGGGGCCTAAAAATAAATTTGTGTATTACTATTTTTCCCGTTTCCACATACTTATAACATGAAGTAAATTTTTCCGATTAGGTCTTCACGAACATTAGAATACATGTTAAAATGATACAGTTTCATCAAACAAAGTGAATTAAGCAGCAGAGTAATTAGGATAAAGAGGTGAATTTTGCCATCATGAAAAATATTAAAGGCCGTATGGATGAAAGGATTTTAGTCTGTGTTTACTATGGGCCAAATGGTGAGCGATTAATCCGGAGAGGACATAAACTTTCTCAAATTATGAATTGCCCATTATATGTGCTGACAGTAGACCCGCTGCCATACGACGACTTCGATGCGGAACGATCGAATTATGTGGAGGCTTGGGAAGAGTTATGCGATCAGCTTGGTATCGAAGAATTCATCTTGCGCGATAACGAAAAACGCCCGGTTGCAAAAGCAATAGCTGAAGTCGCCCATAGCCGGAACATCACGCAAATTGTTGTCGGGCAGACACCACAGAGCCGCTGGGAAGAAATTACAAAAGGTTCCTTCGTCAATTCAATTTTGAAAGAAATAACATTTGTCGATGTGCATATCGTATCCGTCGACCGTTCCCTAAAGAGCGATACCGATACGGATTTTGAAAAAGGCGTTCGTGCATTTTTAATCAAAGACGGGGACGATTACCGGATTACCTTCACAAGGGCGAGAGAAAACTTATATGAAGGAATCTTTTATAAAGAAATCGGCACAGACTTTAACAATGGGATCTTTAAATTTGTAACAAAGCATGGTAAAACTCGCCAACTCCATATAACAGACGACCTAGCAATAGGGGAAATCAAAGATGAACCGAATGTGAAAGTTGAGAAGCATTAGGGTAACCAAGAATAAAGGAGAAAGCGCCCTTACAGTAAGTTTAGCGGGCGCTTGCGCCGGACGTGGCTAACCCTGGATACCTAAGTTAGCACAGCATTTAATTTAAACGTTTCCTATACAACAAACAAAAATACCCGGAACGAGCAGCAATGCAAGGTTCCGGGTATTTTTTTATTCTATGGTCATGATATTCGCGAGTTCAATTGGGTCGATTGCTTTGCCATCACGGTAGACACGCATGTTGCCGCCGGAGATTTCGTCGATTAAGATAATATTCCCTTCTTTATCACGGCCGAATTCAAGTTTAATATCGTAGAGCTCAATATTTTTCCGAGCGAGTTCTTCCTTAATAATATCGGAAATATCAATAGTTAATTGTTTTAACGTCACATAATCCCCGCCGGAAAGAATACCGAGCATGCTAAGTGCGTCCCTGCTGATTGGTGGGTCATTACGCTCGTCATCTTTCAGCGTAACCTCCACAAACTTCTCTAGTTCTTGCCCTTCCTCCACGTATTTGCCATAGCGACGGAGGAAACTGCCAGCTGCCCGGTAGCGGCAAATAACTTCCAAACCATCACCGAAAGCATCTGCCGGTACAACGGTCATCGTTGTCCTATCTAAATCACTAGCAATAAAATGAGTTGGAATATTTCTCTCCTTAAGTATTTCGAAAAATAATGTGGTAAGCTTCAGCCCAGCCTGACCTGCGCCTTCCATTGTCATCCCAACCGTATTCGCACCCGGGTCAAAAACACCAGCATCCCCTGTCACATCGTCTTTAAATTTCAATAAATAATTACCATTATCAAGTTCATAGACATCTTTCGTCTTACCTTCGTATAGTCGCTTCATTTTATCCCTCAGTTCTATGGGTGTATTATGCCTATTATTTTAGCATAGAAATTTGCGCTTGAAAAAGAACATGAGCTTATATACACTTTTGCACAAGCAGACAAAAGAATATTTCCATATTTTCATGTATAATAGTAATCAAGCGAAACATGCACGGAGGTGACGTAATGGATGCATCTAAAATACTTGCTAAATTAGAAAATAGAACACCCCGGGTTATGGGCGAACAACATTATAGACAATCTGCCGTACTTCTACCCCTCACAACCATTCAGAATGAAACCCATATCCTATTTGAAGTAAGGGCGATGCATATGCGGAGTCAGCCTGGAGATGTCTGTTTCCCTGGTGGGAGGATTGACCCGCAAGATCCAAGCCCGAAGCATGCAGCAATCCGGGAAACAACGGAAGAGTTGGGGATTAGCGCTAAGAATATTGAAGGGTTGACCCCTCTTGATTATATCGTTAATGACAGCGGCCGCATCATTTATCCCTTTGTAGGAACCTTGCTTCAACCGGAAACAATCGTTCCAAACGAAGCTGAAGTAGCAGAAGTATTCACCGTCCCGCTCGATTTCTTCCTAGAAACAGAACCGGAAATTTATAAAGTCCGTGTCCACGTGACGCCAGAAGATAATTTCCCATTCGACCGTATTGTCGGTGGCAAAGACTATAAATGGAGCGCCAACCATATCAATGAAATCTTCTATCAATACAACGGCAAAGTAATCTGGGGACTAACCGCAAGAATACTCACCCACTTCCTTCAGCTCATTAGAAAATAAACGAGACTAGAGTCAGTGCATTTGTCCTAATTCTTAAATGCAACAACGTAAAAGGCATATACGCTTCCTGCCCGAAGCATATATGCCTTTCTTTAACGACGTCTGGCTCCAGCGCCCAGCAACTATCAAACTTCACACTCCTCCAATCGATAAGTCAACATCAACTCACTGCGTTCGTTGTGTTTCCTTTATCTCATTTCGGAGTGCTCCAGTTTGTACGTTGCTAACCGGGCGCTTCCGCCTTTTTATATAATTAACCCCTTTTTGTTTGAAACCTAACCCTCTACTTTTTCTACAACACGTTCTCTCATTGTTCCGTTTTTCATAAAGTTTGTATGCCAGGAGAGTGCTTTCTCAAGGACATGCGGTGTCTGCCCTCCGCGTCCAAGTGCTTCCTGGTAATATGCCCAAAGCTGTTCCCGATACATCGGATGGGCACAGTTTTCAATAATGAGTGGAACTCGTTCTCTTGGTGCGAGTCCCCGTAAGTCAACATACCCTTGCTCCGTTACAATAACATCTACATCATGTTCCGTATGATCAACGTGTGATACGAATGGCACAACACTAGAGATGTCGCCATTTTTTGCAATTGACTTCGTAACAAAAATTGCAAGTCTTGCATTACGAGCGAAATCTCCTGATCCACCGATACCGTTCATCATTTTCGTTCCGGTAACATGTGTCGAGTTCACGTTTCCATAAATATCTAGCTCAAGTGCTGTATTAATCGATAGGAGACCTAGTCGACGGATAAGCTCTGGCTGGTTGGAAATTTCCTGTGGGCGGATGACAAGCTTATCCCGGTATTTCTCAAAGTCACCGAAGACAGTTTCCATCTTTTCTTCCGATAAAGTAATGGAGCAGGCAGAAGCAAAATCGACTTTCCCCGCATCGATTAAGTCAAATACAGCGTCCTGCAATACTTCGGAATAGACTTCAAGATTTTCAAATTCCGACTCCAGCATCCCATGCAATACTGCGTTCGCTACCGTTCCAATACCCGACTGCAATGGCATAAGTTTTTTCGTTAAGCGCCCATCCTCGATTTCTTCCCTTAGGAAATCAAGCAAGTGATCTGCAATTTGCTGCGTTTCTTCATCCGGCGGTAAAATAGTCGATGGAGAGTCCAACTGCTCTGTAAAGACAATTCCTTTAATTTTATCTATATCTAATGGAATTCCGATATCTCCGAGACGATCGTCTACTTTCGTTAATGGAATCGGCTGTCTTTTCCCTTGCACTTCCGGACTGTACAAGTCGTGTACTCCCTCAAGACTTTCCGGTTGAGCTGTATTGATTTCAATTATCAAATGGTCCGCCGCTTCAACAAAAGCTAGGTTGTTCCCAACGGATGTACTTGGGATCAGTAATCCATCTTCCGTTATCGATACGCCTTCGATGATTGCGTAATCTACTTCAATTACACCCGAACGCAAGAGTTCAGCAGTATGAGACAAGTGCTGGTCGGCAAACAAAAGATCCCCTGAGTTAATTGCTTTACGCATTGCTGGATCAGCCTGGAAAGGAACTCGTTTGTTCACAATGCCCGCTTCTGCCATCATCTTATCAATATCAGAGCCGAGGGAGGCGCCCGTGTATACGTTTACTTTTATGTCCTCGCCATCTTTCGCTCGCTCCACTAATGCTCTCGGTACTGCTTTCGCATCGCCTGCCCGCGTAAAACCACTCAAGCCTAGTGTCATTCCATCTTCAATCCATGATGCCGCAACTTGCGCAGAAGTAACGCGATCATGAAGCTCCGTAAGATGTATGCGCTTTAATCTTTCCCGCATGAAAATTTCCCCCTTCTCTAAAAAGATCTCTTACAAATAATTTTACAAGAGAATTAGGGGGAAATTGGATTTCCAGGATAGACTTCATATTTATTTGATTAAAACAAGCCTAATTGTGAACAAACCATGAATTTTTTGCATTAAAATCCTAACAATTTTCGGAAATAACTAGAATAGGATTGACTTACTGGAATCTTCTCTCCGCCGATCATCGATAATAATAAAGTCGAATGCGTGTCAGGGAAAATCTCTTTAATATGGTGTACATTCACGATAAAAGAACGATGACAACGTACAAATATATCCCGAGGTAATAAATATTCAAATTCCTGAAGGGTGTTCTTATGTGTCCCATAATCATGTTCAGCAATGACGTGGGTTTTCCTATCTTTCGCTTCTAAAAACTGCACTTCCTGAAAAGGAATCGGTTTCCAGCCATCTTCCGTCCGCACCGTCACGACCGATTTCCCATCGGTGAATGCTGGATAAATAGCCGTGACACAACCAGCCACTTCTTTTCCTTCAAAATAAGGTACAGCCATTCCATGATAAGGCACACCGAATACAGAACGGTCGATGAACTCGGAGGATTTTTGCTTCGTTGCAATAGCTTGATATGCGATCGTTCCTTCCTTAATTGGATCTCCTGGCGTAATTTTTAAATCGATTCGTTTACTCCTGCGATAATAAATATATTCCTTCGTATCCGAGACTGCGATGGATACTTCATCAGAAAAAAGTTCGCCCATGACATCCAATAAGGAATCTAAATTCAACATCTTCATGTTCCACCTCATCATTCGTTTAAAGCTTTATACTTACTATGCATTCTGGAAAGTTTTCGGCATGACGACTGCGACAACTTCCCCTTTAACAACACATTCCTCACCGGCAAAGACCTCAGCATGTACTTTCCACTTCTTCGGATGAACTTCTTCTACCGTCCCAATCGCTGTCAAAGGTACACCTTGTGGAGTCGGTTTCATAAAATCCAGATGGAGCGATGCTGTCACAAATCTTGGAGGTTCTGCCCCGTCCCCCGGTTCGTGACCATTTTTCCGGTGCAAGGCCAATGCTGCCGACCCTGTTCCATGACAATCAACAAGCGATGCAAGCACACCACCATAGACAAAACCTGGTATTGCCTTATGTTCGTCTTTCGGCTGATATTCTGTCCTCGTCTTCTCCCCTTGCCAAAACGTCCGGAAATGATGCCCCGCTTCATTTAATCTGCCACACCCATAACACCAAGCAAACTCATCTGCATATTCATCTTGGATCGCAATTCTTTCCTGCACCATCACTTTTCCCCCTTGTATAATTACTCTTCCACACATTGAAAAACTACCTTTAGTATATCATATATCTATTTGGTTGCCCTTTCACATGTTTTAACGACTGAGGCCGTTAGTAGCGGAATTTACTTAACTTTGGTAATCTATAAAGTGGAACTTCATTCAGTGGTGCGAGCTTTTCTCCCCTGCTGAATGATCTAAGCCAATCGGTCCGTTACTGGTTGTTAGGTCTCCCCTTTCGTATTAACGAGTTAACTAGCGTTTGAAGTCGGGAGGGCTTACAGCGAGTTACACAGTGATAGATTGGGAGATAAATCGTGATGCGAACAAACTTGAGGGGGTTATTTCATGAAGAGGCTAGTAATACTAGGCGGGGGTTACGGCGGGATTAAAGTGCTCTCCGGATTGCTAGAAAATTATCTTCCAGACGATATAGAGATTACATTGATTGACCGGAACCCATTTCGTTCCTTAAAAACTGAATTCTATACGATTGCAGCCGGAACGGTCGCTGATTCAGAAGTACGTGTGGAATTCCCGGAGGACAAGCGGGTCCAGTATATGTTTAAAGAAGTTACAAAAATTGATACAGAAAATAACAAAATCATATTCGAAGACCCAGAAGATACACTTCACTTTGATTACTTGGTAATTGGACTCGGTTGCGAAGACAATTACCACGGCGTTAAAGGGGCCATCGAATATACAGAAAGTGTTCAGACCTTTTCTAAGGCAAGACATACAGGCGTCGCGGTCGGTAACTTGAATGCTTACGGTAAGGTTACTGTTGTAGGAGCTGGTTTGAGCGGAATTGAAGTAGCTTCTGAAATCCGCGAAAGCCGGCCGGACTTGAACATTCGCCTGCTCGACCGGGGACCGACTGTTTTGAAAGCATTTGATGAGAAAATCCAAAATCATGTAGAAAGATGGTTCATTGCCAATGATGTCGATGTCATTCATCACTCCAATGTTGAATATGTAGAAAAAGACGGTGTGTGCAATAATGGTGTCTGTTACTTGAATGATGTCACTATTTGGACCGCTGGTGTAAGACCTGTCTATCTTGTCCGTGAACTGCCATTCAAAAAAGACATGCATGAAAAGATCATCGTTAATGAATATTATCAAGTACCAGAGCAACAAAATATTTTCGTCCTTGGTGACTGTGCCGCGTCCGAGCTTTCGCCAAGCGCCCAGCTTGCAGGGGCCCAAGGAGAACAGCTTGCTGAAATCTTACTCGCACTATTACGCGGCAAAACTCCGAGAAAACCACGCCCAATCAAGTTAAGAGGCACACTTGGATCCCTCGGGAAATCGGATGGTTTCGGTAATATGATGACAATGCCAATGACCGGGCTCCTTCCCCGCTTAGCAAAGTCTGGCGTATTATGGTTGAACAAACGTCACTAATGTTAATAAATCTCACGCTATATTAAGGGTAAACCATACTTTAGAGGAGTGAGATCATACGTTTCATCTTCAAGCTTACTGTCAGTTTGATCGCCGCATTCCTGTGGTTGTTCTAACACTCCAAATCAATAGCTTGAATTCTTTTCATCATTTTGCAAAAATAAAACAAAGTAATAAAATTAGAAAGGGGAAGAATTCATGAACGTGTTGTTGATTGGAGCAAATGGTCAAATAGGAAAACATATAATCCAGCTCGCGAAAGATGAAGCTGATATTTCCTTAACGGCAATGGTACGTAAAGAAGAACAGCTAGATGAGTTGACAGCAAACGGTACAGATGCAGTACTGGCAAACTTAGAAGGTTCGGTTGCTGATTTAGAGAAAGCAATAGACGGAGCAGACACTGTTATCTTCACAGCAGGATCAGGCGGTCATACAGGAGCTGATAAAACAATTCTCGTTGACCTCGACGGCGCAGTGAAAGCAGTTGAAGCTGCTGAAAATGCTGGTGTTGAACGTTTCATTATGGTCAGCGCATTCCAGGCACAGAATCGTGAAGCTTGGGCGGAAAGTCCAATCAAACATTATATGGCAGCGAAGCATTATGCTGACCGCTTCCTCTTGGATAGTAAATTGAAGCATACGATTATTCGCCCGGGAAGGCTAGAGAACGAAGCAGGCACTGGAAAAATTCAAGCAGGTGACTTGAAGGAATATGGTGCAATTGCGCGAGAAGATGTTGCGAAAACGGTAATCGCGAGCTTAAAAAATAAAAACACCGAAAACACGTCCTTTGATATCATTTCGGGTAAACAGTCGATTGAAGACGCGATTAAAAACTTATAAAGTGAAACTAACATTCAGTGGAGAATTCCTTACCTCCCCACTGAATGTTAGTTGAACAGAATCAGGTATTTACGGACTGTATATCCCCACCTTCACATGTTGGGCTTCCCTCATGTTTAAAAGTGGGATATTACAGACCGTTAATACGTGATAAAAACTAATCTACCTGATGATATATCTATTGAATGGAAAAAGGATTATGAAGCTAATGTTACCCTTGTTAGGCAAGGGCAGGAACCAGATGTTGTTAAAGTTGAATTTCGATAGTATTCATTTGTAACAATGACAGAAAAGTGCAATCATTCTTCAATAAACGGGTGGTTTAACGCAATAAAAAACAAACTCTCCAGTATTTGGTGAATTTGTTTTTTCTCTTAGCTTATTCTAAAGCTTTTATTTTAGCACTCTTATTTTTTCTTCATAATAAATTTCTACATGGTCTCTTAATTTACCTTCTTATTGTTAATTCTAAATTGGTGAGGTGAGCAGCCACATATTTTTTTAAAGTGTTTGTAGAAACTAGAAAGATTCTTGTACCCTATCTGAAAGCATATTTCCATGATGTTATGATCTGTATTCAATAATAAACTCTTGGCTTTATGAATTCTTATATTTTCAAGGTATTTGTGTGGCGTGCTACCTAAATTTTCTTTGAATATTCGACTTAAATGATAAGGGCTTACGCCAATTTTGACAGCAAGGTGGTTCAAGGTGACTTTTTTTCATAGTTCTTTTCTAAATAAAATTTTGTTTTCTCCACTACTTCTTGTTGAGGGTCATAAATGTCAATAAAAAGCTCAGGTCGACATCTTTTACATGGTCGAAATCCTTGTTGTAGAGCTTCCATAGCATTTTTAAAAAAACATATATTTTCATAGTTAGGGGTTTTGGATTTACAAGATGGTCGACAAAAAATACCAGTTGTCTTTACGGCATAAAAAAACTTACCATCATATCTTTTGTCGCATGTAACTATTGCTTTCCACTTTACTTCGAATGAAAATAGATTATTTGATTCCATGGATTAAATTCTCTCCAATTGATAAATTTTCTATTAGCTAATACACCAGGTGGGCTTTACATATCTCCAATAAACCATTATGTTAACTTTAATTTTCATTGACTAACTTGTTTTCTTCAAGGATAGAAACCTTTTTTGAAATGCCATATAGATAACATATAAAGCGGTAATGATTATAGGGACAAAGATGTATAATTGAAAAAACGGTAATACAAGGATACAAAAGATTAGTGAAAATAAAGAAGACCACCAGGGTAAGGTTTTATTTTTAAAAAGTTTAACACCAGCAGCCATAGAAAAAATATACACTAACACTCCTAACGAAGTCGGAATAAATAAAATATCATTAAATGTCATTGTCAAGTATTCTGTAATAATAACTCCGATACCTGCAAAACCAATTACAAAAACAACCATACGTCTTGGGACTTGTTTAGTTGGATGCATATGTGATAATTTTTTTGGAAACGCACCATCTCTACTCAAGGAGTATCCGAGTTGCGCTAGGCTTGCTACAAACGCATTTGAAGTTCCTATACATATGAAAAATGCCGAAATGGCGGTCACAATTTGTGCACCTACTCCTAGTGTTTCCTCCATTATAACGCCAATTGGTGAAAGATTACTCTCAATACTTCCGTATGTCCCGGTTCCGATTGTTACAAAACTTAGTGCTAAAAATAACATCCCTATAATTATTACGCTAATAATGGTACTATTAATAATATTTTTATTTGGATCTTTAAAGTAATTAGCAAGATTACAAATAGCTTCCCATCCAAAAAATGCCCAAAATCTTACTGTTATTGCTGTTCCAATTGAGTACCATCCATTAGAAGCAAAGGGTGTAAAATTTTCCATCCTGAAGCTCGGTATTGAAATAATGATGGTAATTATAAGCATTAAAAGTAAACAACCACTTATGATTAACGCAACTTTACCACTAACCTCAATTCCGTTATAATTTGCTATACCCGCAATTACTAAAATGATGAACGCAATTAAAGTTCTTGCTAAGTCAGAAAATCCAAATGCTTGACTAATGTAAAATGCCCCAGTTAAAGATACAATCGTTTGTCCAACTGCAGCAGTGACGAAGTAAAACCAACCTACAATATTTCCGGAATGAAATCCAAATGATTTCCTTACAAAAGTTGCAGCACCCCCAGCATCTGGGTATTCACGTGCTAGACAAGCAAATGTATAGGCAAGTGGAAGGTTAGCAAAAATTACAATTATCCAAGACAATATGGATGCAGGGCCTGCAATAGAAGCTGTAACCGATGATATAAATAGAACACCCGATCCAAGTATTGCAGCAATATACAATGCTATACCTTCATATAAACCAATAGAACGCTTTCCCATAAATATCCCCTCTTTCAATTAAAACATTAACACTTCAAGGGATTTAATTTCTTCTCTTTTCTTGCGTTCTAATTCCCTATTGTTAATTTCGTAGTAATAATTTTCATTGGCATATAGTTTCTTGAGAGTCATTGGGATGGCTATTCAACTATAGGGCGCGTTAATCAAAGAAGGGTTAACGCTCTTTTCGTCGAATATATTGTAATAATGGGGCAGGTTTGTTTCAAAAGAAGAGGAGGAAATCAATGAAATTCGTACTTATATTTGGACCTCAAGCTGTTGGAAAAATGACAGTAGGGCAGGAATTAGAAAAGATAACCGAATTGAAATTATTTCATAACCATATGACCATCGAATTACTTGAACCATTTTTCGGTTTTAGTCCAGAAATGTGGAGATTATCAACTCTATTTAGGACGGAAATATTTAAGGCAGTAGCTGAGAGTAAACAAAAAGGCTTAATATTCACCTATGTATGGGCATTTGACCAACAAGATGATTGGGATTATGTAGATAATATATGTGAAATTTTTGAATCCAAGGAGGCAAGTATTTATTTTGTAGAATTAGAAGCCAATCTTGACGAAAGAGTGGAACGAAATAAAAGTCCACATCGTCTGGAACATAAGCCTACAAAAAGAAATGTTGATTGGTCAGAAAAGGAAATAAAGGAGACAATGAAAAAATACAGATTGAATTCCAAAAAAGGTGAAATTAAAAAGGAAAATTACATAAGAATTGATAACACTAATTTGAGTCCTATGGAAGTAGCTAAGATTATATCAGAAAGATTTAATTTATAACCTTATGAATAAGAGAGCCCTAAAATAATCAATCTCTTTATTATAAAAAGTCTTGCTATATCTAAAAGTGAAGAATCCATTTTGATTAATCTTTTTCAAAATGGATTCTTCTAATTACAGTAATATGCGGGGTTGTGATGTACTTTTAGCTTTTAACCAAAAAATAATCCACCCTTGAGTTGGTCGCTCGAGTGGATTATTTGCTGCCAGTCGCCCTTGTAGGGAACCTAGCTATTGGATAGACAGAAGGTAGCAGCACATCTTCTGTCATTTTTAATTTATTCAGTTTCTAATATTAGAATACCCCAACTTAATGGAAAAGAATAGGTAAAGATTGAATAAATCTTGTTTATTATCCAGTCTATCACGGTCTCATTCTTAATATTCCTTTTCAATTTTCTTTGTACTTCTCACCGTATCAATCGGACGGACCATCTTTTCTATCTGTTCGCGTTTCGGCTCTAAGAACGGTGGCAAGGATAGCTTCTCACCCAGTGTTTCGTAAGGCTCATCCCCCATGAATCCCGGACCATCCGTTGCAAATTCAAAGAGAATCTGTGGAGCTACCCGTGCATACAAGGAACCAAAGAAGAAGCGATCAACAAACCCGGACGTTGGGAAACCAAAGCTATCCATCCGGTCTATCCACTCATCAAGAACAGAGCGGTCCTCGACTCGGAAAGCTGCATGGTGAACGGTACCGAAACCTTGACGGTGCGGCGGCATTACTACGTTTTTCTCCACTATCACTTGGGCACCATTTCCACCCTCGCCGACCTCAAATAAGTGTGCGCCATCCTCTTCTGCAATCTCTTTAAAAAGCAAGACCTTTTCCAGCATTTCTTTAAAATAATCGAACTGGCTCACGCGGATAAAAATTGGTCCAAGGCCAGTAATCGCATACTCTAACGGGATAGGGCCATTCTGCCATGGAATACCGGAAGCAATTCCTTCATTATTTTCATCTGAAATAAGCTGGTAGTTCTGATCATCAAAATCAACAAATGAGATCGTCTTCTTACCAAATTGTTCTTTAATTCCAGTATGTTTCACTTCAAGACGGTCAAAGCGTTTTACCCAGTAATCCAGGGTTGCATCACTTGGCACACGGAAAGATGTTTTATAAATCTCATCGGTTCCATGCACCCCTTTAGGTATACCTGGAAAATCAAAGAATGTCATATCTGTTCCAGCATTTCCTTCATCATCAGCGAAAAATAAATGATACGTTTGAATATCGTCCTGGTTCACTGTTTTCTTCACAAGGCGCATTCCTAACACATACGTGAAAAACTCATAGTTCTTCTCGGCACTACTTGTAATCGCGGTTACGTGGTGAATTCCTTTTAAATGATTCATGCATTACCCTCCACAAATTCAGTTTATATTAATTAAAGTATTTTTAATTCATTATATGTAGATGATAACAGCTGTAAACATTCTTGTCAACAATAAAATAACCCCTTCTATTTGAAGTGGGTTATTTTACATTTACAGATCATCTCTGTCTCGTGGTGGGTTTTCGTTTGCTCGTTCTCTACGATACTCTGGGTCAAAGTCATCGGCAAATTCCGTTCCGAATGTCGCCTGGTTCGTTGCCTGGACGCCGCGATCCATATCTGTATCGGTTTCTGGATCAAAGAAAAAGCTTAGACAAACTAATCCGCTTAAACCGACAAGTCCATACACAAGTCGAGAAAGACCCGCGGCCTGTCCGCCAAAGATGCTTGCAACGAGGTCAAATTGGAATAAAGCAATAAGTCCCCAGTTAATCGCTCCAATGATTACAAGTGCCAATGCAATTTTTCGTAACGTATGCATTGTCAACACCTCCTAAAATAGTTACAATCATAGCTTTACAAATAAACTGTAATTTATTCATAATAAAGATGAATGTGCCCGTTTAGGATCCCATTATTTTATAATTTTTAAAACATAAAAAAGCAGTAAGGAATTTTCCTCACTGCCGCTTACAAGGTCTTTTCTAGCCGTGTTTGAATAACTTTCGCAATCTCCATTGCTATTAGGGCTATAATGGAAAGTCCGATACTGATCGCGAACTCCCGGAAACCAAATTCTGGTGGGATATTGAAGATTTCTCTTGCAAATGGCAATGTCGTCATACCGTATAAGAGAAAACCTATCACAACGGCGCCGAGTACATATTTATTTTGGAAAAAGCCTGCGCCGATTGCTGTCTGTGTATTCGAACGGGTTGCAAACGTTTGTAATGTCCGGGAAAGGATGAGCGTTGAAAAGGCCATTGCCACCCCCATTTCCGCAGAGTGACGGATTCCAAGATAAAAGGCAATAATGACAACGGCCGCAATCATAACACCTCTTGTCATGACAGCCCGTAACGTCCCACCTTCAAAAATGCCTTCATCTATTTTCCTCGGTTTCCGGTCCATAATATTCGGTTCCGGCTTTTCCATCCCGAGTGCAATTGCCGGAAGTGAATCATTTACCAGGTTGATAAATAAAAGCTGCAAGGCAGTAAACGGATTCGGTAAATTAAAAATAACCGCGTACAAAATAGCGATAATCGCTCCTAAGTTCCCAGCAAATAAATAACTGATCGCTTTTTTAATATTGTCGTATACCGTGCGCCCAACACCAACCGCTCGGACAATTGAAACAAAGTTATCATCGGTTAAAATCATCGCAGCAGAGTCTTTCGCTACATCTGTTCCACTTCCCATTGCGACACCAATATCAGCCTGTTTCAATGCCGGTGCATCGTTCACACCGTCTCCAGTCATCGCTGAAATCTTACCTTTCCGTTGCCAGGCCTGGACAATCCGAATTTTATTCTCTGGTGAAACGCGAGCATAAACAGATATCGATGTTAACTTCTCATCCAGTTCCGCATCACTCCACTCGTCCAATTCTTGACCGGTAAGCGCGATATCTCCTTCCCGCGCAATACCGATATCTTTCGCAATTGCCTGGGCAGTTGTTTTATGATCACCAGTAATCATGACCGTTCGGATTCCTGCATTTGTCGCCTCGCGAATCGAGTCATATACCTCTTCCCGAGGCGGATCAATCATCGCTGTGAGACCTATAAGGACAAAATCAAATTCATCTTCTGCGGTAACGGTCACCGTGTCTTCTGGAAGCTTTTTATAACCATAGGCAAGCACACGAAGGGCCTGATTGGAAAATTCCTCATTCATTTCGGTAAATTTCGAGAGCAATTCTTCAGTTGCCGGAACTTCTTCGCCAGCCTGTAAAACATGGCTTGCCCGATTCAGCATAATATCCGGTCCACCCTTTGTAAGGAGCAAGCGCTCTCCCTGAATCAAATGAATTGTTGACATGAGCTTCCGGTCTGAGTCAAAAGGCAGTTCTCCGAGGCGGGCGTAAGTTTCCCGAATTTCTTCATATCCTTTCCCCTGTTTATTGACAAAATGGATCAGCGCTGTTTCCGTCGGATCACCGATTTCATTTCCGTCCGGATCTATTCTTGCGTCATTACAAAGGGCAGCAACATTGCGCAACATCTGCTTTGCCTTCTTGGCCGTTTCCTCTTCCTTCCCTAACACAAAATAATCAGTGACCGTCATTTTATTCTGGGTTAATGTTCCCGTTTTATCTGTACAGATGACACTGGCACTGCCCAACGTTTCAACGGCAGGAAGTTTTCGGATGATGGCATGCTGTTTTGCCATTTTATTCGTACCGACGGATAAGACAATTGTAACGATCGATGACAAAGCTTCAGGTATCGCTGCCACCGCAATCGCGACGGAGAACATTAATGCGTTCAATAATGCTGTTCCGGTTGCTACTTCTGAATTCCCGAACCATATTCGCAGCGCCTGTATGGCAAAAATTAAAATACAGAGGATTAAAATGCCGAGACCAAGCTTTTTAGAAAACACCTCAAGTTTTTGTTGCAGCGGGGTTTGCTTTGCTTCCGCCGTTTGAATCAGGTCAGCAATTTTTCCAATCTCCGCCTGTTCAGCCGTACCTGTTACAACAAACCTCCCGCGGCCATTTACGACGAGAGAACTGCTATAAACAGAGTTAAATCGATCCCCGAGTGGAGCTTCTCCAGATATCGTTTTCGTATTCTTCAAAACGGCTTCAGACTCCCCGGTAAGCATGCCTTCATTTACCCTAAGCGATTCGCTTGAGATGATTCTCCCGTCAGCAGGAATATAGTCTCCTGCTTCGAGCAATACGATGTCTCCTGGCACGAGTTCCCGGGCTGGTATTATCGTATTGGTGCCATCCCGAATGACCTTTGCTTCCGGGGCTGACATATCCCGTAATGCCTCGAGCGAGCTTTCTGCTTTTTTTGTCTGAATGACACTGATCACGGAGTTTATAATGAGTACGAGAAAAATAATGAGCGATTCCGCGATTTCACCGAGCAAAATCTGAATGCCTGCCGCAGCAAGCAGAACAATGACCATGGGATCTTTGAAGGTTTCGAGAAATAATTTCCAAGTTGCGACTTGTTCTTTATCTGCTAGTTCGTTATAGCCAAATTCCTTTACTCGTTTCTCTGCTTCGCTTTGTTTTAGTCCTTCCGTGGTTGCTTCAAGTTCTTCCAGTACTTCTGTTGTGTCCTGTTGGTAATATGCCATCGCGCTTGTTCCTTTCTCCTGGATTGAATAAAAGGTTCACTATAATGAATACCACAATTCAAACATTCTATTCTTTTTTATAAAACCTAAAAAATCAAAAAACGAATTGCTTTCATTCAGCGTGAGTGTATGCAACTTACTCCTGGAGGTCCGCAGTCCAGACACCTCTCGCTTTCAAGCTATTATTGTTGGATTACAAAAATAACAAGGCGCATAACGGTGCAAGGATGGAAACGATGATCGCACTGAGTATCATTGCAATGGAACTTATGGAACCTTCTAAGGCGTCTCTATCCATGCTCGTAGCTGTACCGATTGCATGCGAAGCGCTCCCCATACCAATTCCTCTTCCAATCGGTCGCTCCAATTTAAAGAGTTTAAATATAACCGGACTAATAATTGCCCCAGAAACTCCAGCTATGACAACGAAAACTGCTGTCAAGGATAGCGGTCCTTCCAATGTCTCACCAATAGAAATCGCTACTGGAGTCGTGACCGATTTTGGCAGAAGTGCAAGGATCAGTTCCCTCTCGAAGCCAAGCGCCTTTGCCATGAACAGACCTGTCGTTACCCCCACGAAGGCACCAATCGTGACTCCTGCGAAAATTGGTTTCATGTATTTCCTGAGCATGTCATAATGCCTATAAAGCGGTAACGCAAGCGCTACTACCGCCGGGCCCATCAGAAATTCAATCCACTGACCGCCAATCATATATGTTTCATAAGGGATATCAAGGAGAAGTAAAGCGAGAATCATAATCGCAGAAACAGCGACAATCGGGAGAGTAAGCGGTGATTGAACCTTTTTATGGATAGGAAGAATAAATGAATAGATAATGATGGTCGCTGTAATTGCGATTATACCGATTACAATTTCATTCATGTTGTGTTTCCTTTCCGCGGGCCAGCTGTTCACTAACCGCTCCGCCAACTCCCATGACAAGCGCTGTGCTGATTACTGTAATAAGGAGAAGGAATATCCCTTTTCCTCTAAACAATTCAAGGTATTCCATAAATCCGATGGTCACCGGAATAAAGAATAAGGTGAGATGTCTTAACAAAAGTGAAGTCCCTTCTTCCATCCACTTTATTTTAATGATTCCCATTTTTAATAGAAGAAATAAAAGAAGCATACCAGTGACACTGCCTGGTATGAATAAGTGAAAAACTTCCTGAAGAAAGTTCCCGATCAGGAGTAAAACATATAAGAAGAAAATATGAGTAATAATGCGAAATACGCCAACCAACTGCAAAAGCTCCTTCCTTCAACAAACCGTCTATCCCAAGTATAGCAGAAAGTTGAAGGTTTATTAATAAAGTGAAACTTCATTCAGTGGGGTTTCCTTACCTCCCCACTGAATGTTAGTTGAACAGAATCAGGAATTTACGGACTGTATATCCCCCACCTTTACATCTTGAGCTTCACTTATGTTTAGAGATGGGGTTATTACAGACCGTTAATGCGTGATAAAGTGAAACTTCATTCAGTGGGGTATTACAGACCGTTAATACGTGATAAAACGAGACTAGCACGAATGCCAGCCTCGTTTTATTCATTCTAGCCAAAGCGACCGGAAATGTAGTCTTCGGTGCGGCTGTCTTTTGGATTGGTGAAAATTTTATCCGTTTCATCAAACTCGATAACTTCCCCATTCAAGAAGAACGCCGTTTTATCTGAAATGCGTGCAGCTTGTTGCATATTATGTGTAACGATAACGATGGAATAATCCTCACGCAGCTCTTGAACAAGCTCCTCAATCCGGAGCGTTGACTTCGGATCAAGTGCTGAAGTGGGCTCGTCCATTAAAATGACGTCAGGTTCAACCGCTAGACAACGTGCAATACAAAGTCGTTGCTGCTGTCCGCCCGAAAGACCATATGCATTCTCATTCAAGCGGTCTTTCACCTCATCCCAAATGTAGGCACCACGAAGGCTCTTTTCCACAATTTCATCAAGTATTTTTTTATTTTTAATTCCATGGATTTTCGGCCCGTAAGCAATGTTTTCATATATCGACTTTGGGAAGGGGTTCGGTTTCTGGAAAACCATGCCGACTTGGGTCCTTAAATCTTCCACACGGAAACTTCGATCTAAAATATTTCTGTTTTTATACTTGATTTCACCTGTTGTGCGAACACCTGGAACAAGTTCAACCATGCGATTCAATGTTTTAATATATGTTGACTTTCCGCAACCGGATGGACCGATGACGGCGGTGACTTCCTTTTCTTTAATTGATAGATTAATATCCTTTAATGCATGGGTGTCTGAATACCATAAATTCAACTGGTTTGTTTCAAATACAGCACGCTTCTTTTCTTGTCGGCCAGTCTTTTTGACGACCTGATCATTTAATTTTACCGTGATTTTCTGACTCATTATGTTCTCTCCTTAAAAACGTGACTTGAATCAATTAATCCCTTAATAGCGTTGTTGGAATTTATTTCGGATGAAAATGGCTACGGAATTGAGTAAGAATAATAGGACGAGCAACACGATAATCGTAGCAGCTGCAAGATAAGTATACTCAGCAACTAAGGATGCATCGAGTGTCCAGTAATAAATCTGCATCGGGAGTGCCGTAAATGTATCGAATAAGCCACCTGGAAACGGGATGAGCAATGCAGGAATCCCAATAACTGTAAGGGGCGCTGTCTCCCCGATTGCCCGCGATAATGCAAGAATCGAGCCCGTCAAAATTCCTGGTAGTGCTGCTGGCAGGATAATCTTCTTCACCGTCTGCCATTTCGTAGCCCCCATACCATAGCTTGCTTCACTTAAAAAATTAGGAACTGCACGAATCGATTCTTGAGCTGCAACAATAACAATCGGCAATACTAAGAGTGATAATGTTAAACCACCTGCCAACACGACGTTACCGAAATCAAGGGCACGGACAAAAATTGTTAGTCCTAGTAAACCATAAACGATTGATGGCACACCGGCTAAGTTTGATATATTTGTAGCGATAAAGTTTTGAAAACGGCCAGGCTTTGCATAAAGTTCGAGATAAATAGCAGTTCCCACTCCTATAAATAAAGTGACCGGGATGACGACAAGCATGAGCCAGGAGGTTCCAAGAATTGCCCCCATAATTCCTGCACGATCAGGGTCTGTCGATAATCTACCCGTTATAAAATCCCAATCCAACCAAGCAATACCTTGAGAGAATACGCGAACAAGTAATACCGCTAAGACAATTAAGCCAAATAAGGTGGAGAGTAAAAAGATGAATTTTAAGATTGAATTATTGCGTACCCGTGATTTCATCCGCTTCTCTACAACTGCTTCATCAACATATCTCATAATCAATACTCCTCCCTAAATTTACGAGAGAGATATCTTGCTAGGATATTCATTAATAACGTAAAAATAAATAATGTAGCTGCGACAGCATAAAGACTGTAATAAATAGTCGAGCCTGCCGGAGCGTCACCTGAAGAAACTTCTACGATATAAGCAGTCATCGTCTGCATCGATTGGGTGACGTCAAAAGTGAAGTTCTTTGAGCTACCACTCGCAATCGTAACAATCATCGTTTCCCCGATTGCCCGTGAAATACCAAGTACAAAGGATGAAATAATTCCAGACAGTGCTGCCGGGATGACAACTTTAAACGTCGTCTCCAATTTCGTGGCACCTAAGGCGAATGCACCTTCCCGCATACTATTCGGCACGGAACTCATAGCATCTTCAGACAAAGAAGCAATCATCGGGATTATCATGACCCCCATTACAAGACCAGGACTCAAAATATTTGTCGCTCCTACTTCTGGAAAAATGCTACGGATAAGTGGTGTAACGAATGTGAATGCAAAAAATCCATATACGATTGTCGGAATCCCCGCGAGAATTTCAAGCAGCGGCTTCAATACCCGCCTTACCCTGTCTGATGCATATTCACTTAAATAGATCGCCGACATAATCCCAATCGGGCCTGCGACGAGCATTGCGATAAAGGTTGAAATCAGTGTACCGTTAATTAATGGCAGCACACCAAATTCAGGATTTTGACTCATCGGTTTCAACACCGTTCCAGTAAAGAATTCCCAAACCGGAACACGCTTAAAGAATTCAATTGCTTCCGTAAATAAAGTTATAATAATTCCTACTGTTGTCAGAAGAGAGATAGATGCGATAAGAAGAAGAAAAGTTGGAATGAATTTTTCCGTATAATTAGAGAGACTTTTCCTTTTTTTCTTTTCTGCAATCATTTCTCTTACATTCACAGCGTTTTTGTTTGTATCGCTGTTCCCTGCCATTTCCGTATACTCCTTCCCAGAATAAAAAGTGAAACTTCATTCCGTAGGGTTTCTTTATCACCCCTCGGATTGTTAGTTGAGCCGTATCAGGGATTCCTGGGGCTACCCCTTTTCTCAAATTTTTATTTATCCACATTTAGAGGTGGGGTACTACAACCCATTCATGCGTGAAAAATTCACAACAAGATGAGAGCAATTTTTTGCCCTCATCTTTAATGTTTACATGATGTTGCGTATTTTACTGAAGAGCTTCTAATTCTTCAACCAATGCACTTGCTTCCTCTTCAGGTATTGGTGCGAATCCAGTTTCACCAGCAAAGTCTGCCGCATTCTCCATACAATAGATTGCATAATCAAGGACTTGTGGCTTCTCCTTGGAGTTGTTTACATTTAGATACGTAAATACTGGTCGCGTGAAGTCCGCATAATCGCCATCCTCCGCAATCGTATCCAATGTCGGTTCAACCGGACCTTCACCAAAATCAACTTTAACTGCTTGTACTTGGTCTTGGTTGTTTACATAGTAACCGAATCCGAAGAATCCGATGGAGTTTACATCTTCAGAAATTAGTGTTACGAGTGTTGAATATTCTTGTTGCAGGTTAACATCTTCTCTTAAGTCTTGTTCTTCTAAAATATTTTCATAGAAGAATTCGTACGTTCCATGGTTTTCATTCGGTCCGTACGTGCGGATTGGCTCATTCGGCCAGTCTGCATTTACGTCAGACCAGTTTGTATATTCACCTAAGAAAATACCAATGATTTGATCTGGAGTCAGTTCTGTTGCCCAATCGTTCTCTGGGTGGGTTACAATTGTCAAACCATCTAGTGCTACTTTCAATTCTTTCACTTCTATTCCAAGTTCCTCTGCTTTTGCTAGTTCTTCTTCTTTAATCTCACGGGAGGCATCATTAAAGTCCGTTCCGCCCTCTTCCAGGAAACGTTTGAAACCAGCACTTGTACCCGCTCGACTAACTTCGACCGATACACCTTGTTGTTCATTAACCATATATTCTTCAGCAAGTCTAGACATTAATGGAAATACAGTTCCAGAGCCGTCAATTTCAACAATACCTTCCAGCTCTTCGGATTCGCCTTCTTGTGTTTCTATTGAATTGCCACTTGTTTCTTCTGACAATTCCTCTGAACCTGTGTCATTACCGTTATCTGTTCCTCCGCATGCTGCAAGCACTGTAACGAATGCTCCGATTACGAGGAACATAAGGAATTTCTTGAGTTTCATACGACTTTGTCCTCCCCAATAATAGATGGATTTTATCTTGAGCGCTTTTCGCTCTCAAGTACTAGTATAGTGTCCCAATGTAAAGGAAGTATTAGTCGAATGTAAAGCTTGTGTAAATTTACGGAGCTTCTATAGTATATGCAGCTTTCTTCTAAATCTATGCCCCTTTCTATCATTTCCTTTCGATTATAGAAATGGATGGATAATGAAAAGAAAGGGAGATGAAAGAGATGAAAATTTATCTTGATGCCGGACATGGTGGGGAAGATTCCGGTGCGATCGGAAATGGTTTGCAGGAAAAAGAAGTGGCTCTTGATTTGGCGCTTCGGATTCGCCGTATGCTTCGTGATTATCCGCAAGTTTTAGTGAAATTGAGCCGAACGACTGATGCCACGAAGAGTCTTCGTGCGAGGACAAATGAAGCGAACAGCTGGGGGGCAAATCTTTTCTTGTCGCTTCATTGTAATGCTTTTAATGGACGAGCCCGGGGATATGAAGATTTTATTTATAACAAATTGCCGGCAGGTTCTGTTACAAGAAACTATCAAACGATTCTCCACGAAAAAGTCCTGGGAGCAATTGGCATACCAAACCGTGGGAAGAAACAGGCCAACTTTCATGTCCTGCGCGAATCAAACATGCCGGCGATTTTAACAGAGAACGGCTTTATCGATCACCCGGAAGATGCGAAGTGGATGAAGCAAGCTGCCTGGAGAGAAAAAGTCGCAGCCGCGCATGTAGAAGGGTTAGTTAAAATCTTTAACTTAAAAAGCTCTAGCTCTAGTAAAGAGGGATACCAATTAATTGCCGGTTCCTATGCACAAAAAGCAAATGCAAGTGCAAGACAAGCACTACTCACCTCAAAACAAATCCCGGCCACGGTAAAAGAAGCGTCGATAACTGGAAAAAAGCTATACCGTGTCATCGCCGGCACCTATCCGAGCCGATCTGCAGCAGAAATCGCTCGCAAACGCATCTTGCAAATGGGGATTGAAACCTTCATCTTTTAAAATAGTTAAACACTCGACAAAACAGCCGGGCATATTATGATGTGCCCGGCTGTTTAAGTATCTTTATTCAAGCATTATATGGCTCTATTGAGTCTTTTATTTTAATTCATCACCCATTTATCCTTACTAAATAGGATTCTGCTGATAATGAAGATAATGATGATACAGACGAGATTACTGCCAATCGTCATCAATATATGCCCATAATTCACCACACCAAACAATAATTCCGTAAGAATCGCAAAGATATTTACAAATGGCAGAATAAAATGATTCATCGTGAATTCATTCACACCGAGTCCGCCAATCATCATCGCCGGGAAAATAATCACCATCATAATCGGTGTGCTATAACTTTGTGCTTCTTTTACTGTCTTACCCACAATACTTGTAATCATTAAAAGAGCACCAACGAAGAATGAATAGACTAGCGTAACAAGTGCACCCATCCCAATAATCGTGACCATGTTATCACCAAACGAAATGGCAGCTTTTAAATGTTCCGTAAAGAAGGCTACCTCAATTGCAACGACGGCGAGCGTAATAACTCCAATAATGACCCCGACAGAAGATATCGTTAAATATTTTGCCATTAGTAACGTAGAGCGATTTACTGGCGTCATAAGAAGTGCTTCCATCGTTTTCTTTTCCTTTTCACCCGCAAAGATATCTGCTGCCGATGGACCAGCTCCCACTCCAATAGCAATCGATAGAATAAGTGGGATCAACAGAGCCAGCACCTGGATATTACTATCCTCCGTGTTCGTCTCCCGTTGCTCCACTGCAACCGCCTGAGTGATGGATGGATCGATATTCGCTTGTTGCAGTCTTTCTGCGACAACAATCTGTTCATATTCTGCAAGCTTGCCACTTACAAGATAAATAAGATTAGAAGATTTTTGACTGAATGTATCCCCGATCAGCTCCACATTGCCAGCTTCTCCCGCTTGCACTTCCGCGTCAAAGTTATCTGCAAACACAATTGCTGCTTGAACTTCTCCATCGATAAACGCCTGTTCCGGATTTTCCGCACGTAAGAGTTCCACCTTATCCAATGTTCCAAGTATTGTTTCCTGTTCAGCGGAAATGTCTTCTTCCACAGCCAATGTGTATGTTTCATCTTCCCCGTCACTAATCAAACTTTCATAGAAAAAAGTTAATGCGGACATCATAAGAATCGGTAACAATACGGTTAATAGCAATGTCCGCTTATCACGGAAGGAATCAATCATTTCTTTTTTATAAATTTTAAATAGCATAGCCATCCGTCCCCCTTACTAATTTACTCATAAAGATATAGTTTAAATCCCGACTGTTTTCCTCTTCATATAAGGCCTCTTTCTCCCCATGGTAGATAAGTTCACCTTTATGGATCATCGCGATATGGTCACAGAGCATATCAACTTCTTCCATAATGTGGCTGGAGAAGATAATCGTTTTTCCTTGTGTTTTTAGCTCCTGGACGAGCTGGCGAAAAACGTTGGAAGCGGTGATATCGAGTCCGGTTGTCGGTTCATCGAAGAGAATAATTTCCGGATCATGGATGATTGCACGAGCGATCGCCATCTTCTGACGCATCCCTTTAGAGAAACCGTCCACTTTCCGGTCAAGAAAGTCGCGCATACCGAACATTTTCGTCAGTTCATCAATCCGCACCTTTGTCTCATGCTTGCTTAAATGATAGAGCGCTGCAAAGTATTCGAGATTCTCTCTAGCGGTCATGCGGTTATAGAGCCCAGTCTCTCCGCCGAACAAGACACCCATCCGCTTTTTAATTTCATCTGGTTTCTTTACTGTGTCATAGCCTTTTACAACAATTTGTCCTTCTGTCGGTGTAAGCAATGTTGCGATGGAACGGAGAAGCGTCGTTTTCCCTGCTCCGTTCTCCCCTAATAGACCGACGATCTCTCCTGCATGAACTGTAAAGGACACATGGTTTAAAGCAGTTATTGAGAGTTTTTTATCTTGAAATCGTTTCGTCACGTTTTGAATTTCAATCATTTCGTTCCCATCCCTTTTTTGATTTGTTACATTCATTGTAAGCAAAACCATCGTCTCTTTCACCGGACATGTCGCGAATCATTCCTTTGATGTCGTGAAAATGCCTTATTCACGCTTCGAGATGGTATAATGAAGAAAAACGATTGCGTCAAAAACAATAGAAAGTACAGGTGTTGCACGTATGCTGAAGGTTGGAATCGTTGATGACCGTCAGATTGATTTAGATAAGGTGGTTGGGATTGTTTCACGTATTGATGATGTGGAGATCGTCTTCGCCACCACATCCGCAGAGGAAGCGTATAAACGGATTAAAGATGAGGAAATCATGCTGCTCGTCGCCGATATTGAAATGCCCCATCTTTCCGGCTATGAGCTCGCAGATATTATTCATTCCCATGCGCTTCATATTGAGGTTATTTTTGTAACAGCAAACAGCGGGTATGCGGTTCATGCCTTTGAAATCAATGTACATGACTATATTATGAAGCCCTATACGAAAAATCGGCTCACGACATCAATTAAACGGATTATGGAAAAGTCCCGGCAAGCGGAAATTACAGGGAGACTTTACATTAAACAGAAGAACAACATTCATATTATCCAGAAAAAGGATATCATTTTCATTGAACGAACAGGCAGGTCATCCACAATTTTTACAAAAAGTGGAACCATTAAGACATATCAAACGTTAAAAGAATTAGAGGGAGAGCTAAGGGAAAGGGATTTTCTTCGCTCACACCGTTCCTTTATCATCAACATCCACTACATTCAAAATTTCGAGCTCTACGCGAAAAACTCCTTCATCGTGAACTTTGACGGCATAGAAGAAACCGCAATGATTACAAAAGAAATGGTCAACCACTTGCAGCAAAATTACTTTTAACACCGGGACAACTGCTCTGACCCTCTGTCCCAGTGCGGGACACGGGGTCAGAGCAGTTGTCCCGATTGATAGGAGGTTGGAAATGGGGATTGTGCGTCTTTATTGGGTGAGTGTTGTCTTGCTTTTCGCGTTTCATTTGGAGCTTGCGGGGCGAGCTTTACCTTTTGATTTTCCCTTTTATGTATCAATTATTGTAGCTTTGTTCCTTGTTTTTCTACTTCAAAGAAAAATGATCGTGCAGATTGAGGCGCTTGGAGCAAAGGTGAATTTGGGGTTATACAGTATCCAGCTACTTGTTTTATTCATCTATTTATTAAGCGGGCCTGGCCGGATTTCACTTATTCCATTTCTCCTCTTCCTTTCCGTTGAAATAATGAGACTTACATTGGGCCGGAAGCTTTATCATAAGGATGAGCTTATCCATTCCCACACAAGGGAAATTGAGCAGATGAATGAAGCCTTTCTCATCGTCCGGAAAGAAAGACATGACTTTTTAAAACATATCTCTGCGATGCATTATATGCTTGAAAATAAGAATCATAAAGAAGCAACAACGTATTTAAATGAGCTTGTGGAAGGGTATAAGGAAACAAACCTGTCCATTCAAGGAGAAAGAGGAACGGTTGCGGGTATTCTGCATCAAAGTTACCGCAAAGGAAAAGATAATGGGATTGAAGTAACGTACGATCTCGAAGCGGCAATTTCAAGCTTGCCACTTTCCGATCGAGATTTAACTGAACTAATCGGGAATATACTGGATAATGCGCTGGAAGCAAGCGCCGAATGGCAAAAAGAGACCGGAAAACAGGCCCATATTACATTACAGACTTCAAAACGGAGCGGATTATTTATTTTAAGCTGTAAAAATTACACCCTCCCCATACCGAACGATGTACTTGATCATTTATTTACGAAACAGGCGAGAACGACCAAATCAGGGGATCATGAGGGACTTGGTACACAGATTATCGCACAGATTACCCAGAAACATGCAGGATATCTTGATTTCGTTTATAAGAACCAAACCTTTACACTGCAAATTAAATTGCCTGCCATCTTGAAATCGGTCGACACGGAATAAAGACGAGGAGGAGCACAATGGTTCTTTACCGCTTACCGCTAATGATACTGACGCTTAGTCTCGTATATATTTTCATCGCTCCCGATGAGCCTTTTACGTTCAAACTCTTTTTTAAACTATTGCCAATGATTGTCATTATACTTTATGCATTTCGGATTGCTCCAGAAAATAAAAGATGCGTCCATTGGTTCATCATGCTTGGTCTCGTCTTTTCGATGATTGGCGATGCGACACTGCACTGGTTTCTCATTGGTCTTGTCGCCTTCTTTATTGCCCATATTTGTTATGCTATCGGCTTCCTCAAAGTTGCCAAATTCACGAAGCGGCGGATACTTGCCGCAATTCCAATTGGTATCTATGCTATTATTTTCGGGATATTCCTTATACCTGCGTTAACGGATGCCGGAGAGCAAGTACTTGCGGTCCCAGTCGTTGCTTATATTATCATTATTTCACTAATGCTCTTGGCTACAATTTTAACAGGCAATCGACCGGCGCAATTCGGGGCATTGTTATTCGTTATTTCTGATTCGATTCTTGCTTGGAATATGTTTGTGGCGGCCGTTCCATTTGCGGAGGCCCTTGTCATGCTCCCCTACTATGCAGCTCAATTTTTCATTGCAGTTAGTCTCTACTCGCTCATTGAACAAGACAAGCGCATCGTTTGGTAGCAAAATAGGAGTGTAAAACAACTATTTTTGATATGCTTATAAGGTATTATTCAACTTTTACAACAACCTAACCGTATAATTACTTTCATTCAGCGCAAGTGTTTCGCACGTTCTGTTATGTAAGAGCACTAATCGCCGTTCAGTTGCCCGGCGGACGGATGCGCATCCTAAGGTACAGCCGTAGCCTCGACGCACAGGAAGTGATAATACAGGCGTTGCCACATACGAGAGCGAACTTAGTCTGCCTCGGAAGAAAAGCACTTCCTGCGGGAGCTTAGGACTAATGCTTTTCACGCAGGAGTAACCCGGCCGCCTGTGGAAAGCGAGAGGTGTCTGAACTGCGGACCTCCAGGTAAGAGTTACTCTTACACTGAATGAAAGTAATTCCTAGTTTTTATAAAACTTATAAGTTGCAAGAGTTGGGTAATGTAGTTCTAAACATAGGGGGAATTTCATGTGAAGTTAACAACAAGGGAAGTTTTATCCATCCCAAATATTTTATCTTACATCCGGATTCTTCTGATTCCTGTATTTGTCTATCTTTTCATTCATGCAACGGACACAAGCGATTATTATCTTATCGGCATTATTATTCTTTTATCTGGTGTAACCGACGCATTGGACGGATGGATTGCCCGGACATTCAATCAAATTACAGAACTCGGGAAAATCGTTGACCCGATTGCAGATAAATTAACACAGACAGCGATCGTCGCCTGTCTATTGTTCCGCTATCCATATATGTGGATTCTGTTTATCCTCTTTGTCTTGAAAGAGTTGTTTATGGGAATCAATGGACTCATTCTTTTAAAACGCGGGAAAAAATTGGACGGAGCGAAGTGGTTTGGGAAAGTATCAACGGCTGTTTTTTACCTAGCGATGGGAATTTTAATTACATTTCCCAGCCTAGATACGTATTTTATCGCATTCCTCATGATTGTAACGGGTATATTCCTATCCATTTCTTTCTTGATGTATATCCCGGAATTCCTGAGATTATATGAAAAAAGAGAAGATGCTGTGCGTTAAGCTCAGCATCTTCTCTTTCATTTATAAGATCATTCATGAGGATTTTGTGGTCAGCAAATTAGCCTCGTAATGATTTCAAAGCACTGCTCCAAGCAAGGACTTGATCTAACATTTGGTTTGCATTATCTGCATGGTAATCAGCTGGCTTGAAGACGGAGAAGTTTTCAAAGTCAGCTAGTAGTGAGAATGTAACTGCAGTACGAACGTCTGCTACTTGTAATTCACCAAGAATCAGGCGCATGTTCTCATGAGCACGGGTTCCGCCAAGGCTTCCGTAACCAACAAATCCTGCCGCTTTATTATTTACTTCTGGATTTAAGTAGTCAAGCGCGTTCTTCAGTGCACCACCGATTGCATGGTTGTATTCTGGAGTGATGAAAATATATCCGTCAAAAGAAGCCATTTTATCAGACCAAGCTTTGATAACTGCATTTGCCTTTTCTTTTTCAGCTTCCGGTAAGCTTTCACCTAGGAATGGTAAACGGTAATCCGCTAGGTCTACTAGCTCATATTCTACATCTTGATCCTTGCGATTGTTCGCAAAGTCAAGTGTCCAATTTGCTACTTGTTCCCCATTACGTCCTTCACGAACACTTCCTAAAATAATACCAATTTTTAACACTCGAATTCCCCCTGTTATCTATAACTTACTTTTAGTTTAATTCAATATAAATGAATTACGCTTATTAATATACCATGATTTTTTTCATGTTGCAATCTTTTTGTTCTCTTTTATTATTTACTTATCATTTGTAAGTTTAATAACATAGGCGCAGAGCGAATTTTTATTTTATCACGTATTAACGGTCTGTAATACCCCCTCCTCTAAACATGGGGGAAACCCAATATGTGAAGGATGGGGATAAACAGTCCGTAAATTCCTATTCTGTTCAACTTACATTCAGCGGGGAGGTAAGGATACCCCCACTGAATGAGTTTCACTTTACCCAATATAAACTCTTGGAACACGTTTCCCGATGAGACAAATGATTTCGTAATGGATGGTTTGTAGCTGTTCGGCTATTTCGTCGAGGGAGATGTAGCCTTCTTTTTCCTCACCAAATATCGTTATAATATCGTTATCCTGTACCTCGTCAATACTTGTTACGTCCACCATCGTCTGATCCATACAGATTCTCCCGACAATCGGCACCCGCTGCCCCCTTATCGTCACCTCACCACGATTGGACAGCTGACGAGAAAGCCCATCCGCATATCCAACTGAAAGAGTGGCAATCAGCGATTTTCTCTTGGGCTGATATGTACAACCATAGCTGATTGACTCTCCCGCCTCTACTTCCTTAATTAGCACCGCTTTCGTCTGGAATGTCATTGCCTGGGTCAAGCTAATCACTTTCTTCATATGTTTTGCTGGATAAAGACCATACATACCAATCCCAACCCGACACATATCCAAGTGCATCTCTGGAAAACAAATCGTTGCCGCACTATTACAACAATGCTTCAGCAGGGCGGAATAACCATGTTCTGCTAAATAGTCCGTCACTTCAAGGAAACGCGCAAATTGCATCCGTGTATACGTTTCATCTACATTGTCCGCGTCTGCAAAATGAGTATAAATCCCTTCAAGTTCGATCCACTTGCTGTCAATGCCCTTCACTAATTCAAGTGCTTCTTCCTTGGTCTGAACGCCAACCCTTCTCATCCCTGTATCTATTTTCAAATGGACCTTAACTGCTTGCTGCAATTCTTCACAGGCGGTAACAAGTGCGTCCAACACATCCTTGCTATAAACGGTGAGCGTAATTTTATTTATAATCGCTTCCTTTACAACTTCCGGTTTCGTATAACCGAGCACAAGAATCGGGGCTTCGATACCAGCCTTTCTGAGTTCAATCGCCTCATCAAGCAATGCGACACCTAAACGATCGGCACCAGCCGCTAAAGCAGCCCTCCCGACTTCCTCCGCACCATGCCCATAGCCATCCGCTTTTACGACAGCAAGTAGTTTACTATTTTTATTCATATGTTGTTTAAAGACTCGCGTATTTTCTCGGATTGCAGCTAAAGAAACTTCAACCCATGTATCTCGGTAACTTAATCGTTTCATCCGACAAACTCCTCTGTTCTTTCATTATCTTATATTTTACCATTTCCCAACATCCTCTGGATAGGGCATACTTTTCCAATTGGAACAATATATATTATGAAGGAGATGAAATAAAAATGAGGAAGTATTTCTGTTTCACTTGAAAAATATGCTAAAAAAGGCTTAGGTTGGGTAGAGTAACTCAGCATTTCAGTCTGCTTCTATTTTCCTGTCAACCAGTTAAAAATCGTAAGAAATCAGCAAAAAAGGAGTGGATAACGTTGGGTGCGAAATGGATAAAAATTGCCGCTCTTTATTTTATTATCGGAATTGGCTTTGGGTTATTTATGCTTTACACGATCCAGCTTCAATGGGGGGCAACGCACGCTCATATTAATGTTGTCGGCTGGCTGTCTACTGGTTTAATTGGTGTTATTTACTCGGTTTACCCAAAAGCGGGAAATAGCCAACTTGGTAAATTACAATTCTGGCTTCATCAAATCGGCTTACCTTTTCTCCTTATCGGGATGATGATGATTTATCTTGATGTACCGCCAATCGTTCTTGAAATTTTCGTGTCTGGTGGTGGGGTTGCATTTTTAATCTCTGTTGTGCTGTTTATTATCAATCTATTCCAGAATGTGCACGCTTCAGAAAGTAAGTAATTATTTAGGGCATGCATTCCTTTCGATTTTTTATAAAAATAAGGTAAACCCAGTCTTAGGGTTTACCTTATTTACTATATGCTTTAAAAACTTCAATAAATTGTTCTGGAGAGCTTTTAACAATAAAGGAGTATACACCTTTGTTCGTATGTACATACAACAGTCCACCTTTTGTTCCGAGCAACCGGTAGGACAAATCGTGAATTGTATCGATTGGAAACTCACGATGTTTCGTCACCAGTCGATCCTCATACAAATACATCATACGTTGTTCTTCAGTATTTGTTTGGGTGAGGGAATCGACGGTACGAATAACTTTCACATACGATTGTTCAGCCAAGAGTTGCGCCATAAATTACCCTTCAGCAAGTTGCAAATGATTTAATCTCCATTGCAACCATTGGTATTCGCGTGTTTTTCTCGGCAGGAATTGACGGATATCATCCTCATGATAGCCTACTTGCAGCCTCTTCTCGTCAACCATAATTGGACTACGCAACAGACGAGGATGCTTGTGAATCAGTTCCAATAATTCCTGAAGCGGTAATGCTTCAATATCTAGATCAAGATCTTTATAAACCTTGGATCGTGTTGATATAATTTCATCCGTTCCGTCAACGGTCATGCGTAGGATTCCTTGAAGTTCCGTTACGGTTAACGGATACTTCAAAATATTCCGCTCCACATAATGAATGTTTTGCTTTGTAAACCATTGCTTCGCTTTCCTAGTCGATGAACATGCAGCTCCATAAATTGTCACTGTCATATATCATACCCCATTTCAAATTGGTTTATTTTGCTATGCCTTTTTTCAATAAGTTCATTTCTGCTATAAAGCTTTCAATTGCTTCTTGATCGGATAGCTCTTTCGTAAACTTCTCGACAAAATTGCGGAATGCAACTGCCGATATAATGTGGATGACATGGGTCAGTTCGCTGTCTGATTCGATATTTAAAAGATCTCTATTAATTAGTTTCGTAATTTCTTCCATACCATCTTTTTTCAGATTGCTTTCAATTATTTCATTGAAGATGGTTTCAATCTGATGGGTTACGTTAAGAAGAGCATTCCGGAAAAAGTTATACTCCTTTTCATCAGGTAATTCAATAAGCAGATCATAGTAAAAAGCAGTGATTGCTTCGAATAAGTCTCCCTGATGTGTATGCAGTTGTTGAATAAACTGTTTGTTTCTACGGCTTGCCTGTTCCTTGAGAATATAGTAATAGGCGTCTTCTTTATCTCTGAAATATTGATAAAAGCTTCCCCGAGATATCCCTGCTGTCTTTACGATATTTGCGATGGAGGCCTCGTATAAAGGAACTCTAGAAAATTCTATTTCCATTGCCTTAATTAAGGATTGACGCTTTTTCTCTGGCAGATTAAAAAATGTTGCTTTGGGCATTCCTTTACCTCCATTTCTACCAGATAATGACACGGTGTCATCTTATATTTTTATAATAAATGACACCGTGTCATTTGTCAATGCAATACGGGGTATTCCTAACTTTTTACTTACTTATTCCACAATTACCTCTTTAAATAGTTATTACCTTAAATCGCTATCGTAAAACTCCTACTTTCTTCCCGAATCCCGCAGTTTTGCAAATATGTACCTAGACACTATTTTTTAAATAAAAGCTTTTTAAGCTGAACGGATGATTACTTTCATTACGGCTTGAATGCAACCTACTTCTGGAGAGCCACATTCCAGGTACCTCTCTTTTTCCGCGGGCGGCTGCCTAAGTCTCGACGCATAGGATGTCGCTAATACAGACGTTGCCACATACGAAAGCGTTCTTTAATTAGTGAACGGCAAACACTTACGCTGTATAAAAAAGTAAGTAAGTCAGTTGTTCCTTTTGAGAGGGGTATTAGGAGATCGGAAAAACATCTATATGTGTCTGAAACCATAATGGATAGTTGGTTTTACTAACTACGCGAGGGAATAGTTCGCTATTTTAGGCTGTGAAAGTTGAAAGTAGTCAGCTATACATGAGCGTGGTGTATTTTCTAGAGCGATGAAATTTATGCTACATAATGGGTGAAACAGGAGGAGTAGAAGCATGGTCTTTCCTGGCCTATTACGGAATACGCCAGGAATGAGCCTCGCTTTTGTTTTAGGATCTTCTGGTTGACTGACGCAAGATGAAGACAATGAGGCCGAGGAATAAGACAGGTAGGATAATACTTAATAACATGAAATCACTTCCTTTCAGATACTTTCAATCGACTATGAAAACTAGTCTACCCGTCTGGAGGTAATTTCTAACATAGATGGTAAATTGTTTACTACAAATTTTGGGTTACGTTCCATCATATCAAAAACCCAATACAATTGCAAGGCGGATTTTTAATGAGCTTTTTGCGGTGTACCATTTTTTCGCGAAAGCTAGGTAGATAAAAAATGGTACCTTTCCAGATATACGGAAAAGTACCATCAGAATATTAAAGCATCACTTTACAAATATCATTCGTGAAAGCAACCGGATCTTCAATTGGAAGACCTTCGATTAGTAATGCTTGGTTATATAATAGATTCGTGTAAAGTTTCAAATGCTCGTCGCCTTGCTCTTTCGCTTGCTCTAAAGCATTCATAATTTCGTGATCCACATTAATCTCCAATACTTTATCTGCTTTAATTTGCTGATCATCGGGCATGGAATTAATGATTTTTTCCATTTCAATTGAAATATCACCATCTGCTGTAAGCACAACCGGATGAGATTTCAAACGTTTTGAAGCACGGACAGCTGTAACCTTATCCCCTAATAGCTCTTTCATTTTCGTAAACAGCTCTTCGTGTTCCTTCTCTGTTTCTTTCTCTTCTTCCTTCTCTTTCTCATCTTGTTCAATGCCAAGATCGCCACTTGAGACGTTTCTAAATTCCTTCTCTTTATAGCTCATGAGCATGCGGATTGCGAACTCATCAATTTCGTCTGTGAAATATAGAATTTCATAACCTTTATCTTTTACAAGTTCAGTCTGCGGAAGCTTGTCCACGCGGTCAACGCTATCGCCTTGTGCATAGTAAATATATTTCTGCTCTTCTGGCATGCGCTCAACGTATTCATCCAAAGTAACTAATTTCTTTTCTTTCGATGAGTAGAATAATAGCAAATCTTGCAGCACTTCTTTATGCTGGCCGAAATCGCTGTAAACACCGAATTTCAATTGCTGGCCAAAGGATTGGTAGAAGCGTTCATAAGCTTCCCGGTCATTATTCAGCACTTGTTTCAGTTGCTGCTTGATTCGTTTATTAATGTTTTTGGCAATTGTTCTTAACTGGCGATCATGCTGAAGCATTTCCCGCGAAATATTTAAAGAAAGATCCTCGGAATCTACTAATCCTTTCACAAAACCGAAATAGTCCGGCAGCAGCTCTGGACTTTTCTCCATAATAAGTACGCCGTTCGAATAAAGCTCCAATCCTTTTTCATATTCCTTCGTATAGTAGTTATATGGTGCGCTCTCCGGGATATAAAGAATCGCATCATAACGGACCGCACCATCAACGGAAAGATGGATATGTTTTAACGGTTTATCGAAACCATAATGCTTCTCCCGATAGAAGTTTTCATAATCCTCGTCGGTAAGCTCACTCTTATTCTTCTTCCAGATTGGGATCATTGTATTCAAGGTTTCTTCCGTAATGACGTCTTCATATTCGTCTTCCGTGCCTTCTTTCAGCTTACTTTCCGTCACGTCCATTTTTATTGGATAACGGATAAAGTCGGAGTATTTCTTCACGATTTGTTTGAGTCGGTATTCTTCTAGGAATTCATCGTAATTCTCTTCTTCCTCATTTTCTTTGATTTTGAGGATAATTTTAGTGCCTACTTCGGCTTTTTCTGCCGGTTCAATCGTGTACCCTTCAGGCCCAGTTGATTCCCATTTATAAGCTTCTTCACTATCAACAGAGCGACTGATGACGGTTACTTTTTCCGCAACCATGAAGGCCGCATAGAAGCCGACACCGAATTGCCCAATGATGTCATGGCCGTCTTTAATTTCATTCTCTTCCTTAAATTGATGGGAGCCGCTTTTTGCGATGATACCGAGGTTGCTCTCCATCTCTTCTTTTGTCATCCCGATTCCTGTGTCGGTTATGGTTAATGTTCGTGTATCTTTGTTCGGGTCAAGTTTGATAAAATAACTGTCTTTATCAAACGTGAGATTGTCATCTGTAAGTGCCCGGTAGTATAGTTTGTCGATTGCATCGCTCGCATTGGAAATCAATTCTCTTAGGAAAACTTCACGCTGCGAATAGATGGAGTTAATCACCATATCTAGTAGTTTCTTTGATTCCGCTTGAAATTCTCTTCTTTCCATCGTCTCTCTCCTCTTTCGTTAAAAAGTAAGAAGCAATATATACTAATCCATCTATTTTAATACCATATCCTTTCAATGAAGTCAATCAACTTGGGTCTCTGCAAGCTTCCTGAATTCACGGTATACTAGGGGTACAAGTAAGGAGGAATGACATGCTTAAGAATTGGTTGGAGCAGTCTGATTATACGGTCGTATTTACCGGAGCGGGGATGTCGACAGAAAGTGGCCTCCCGGATTTTCGGTCAGCAAATAAGGGGTTATGGACGAAGAAAGACCCCGCGCAGCTTGCAAGTACCGATGCACTCAACAATAATGTGGAAGAGTTTATTGCATTTTACCGGGAGCGTGTACTCGGAGTGAAGGAATATGGACCACATAAAGGACATTCGATCCTTGCCAATTGGGAGCGTTCCGGCAAAGTGAAGTCGATTATTACACAAAATGTCGATGGATTCCATCAACTTGCAGGCAGTAAGCAAGTCGCAGAGCTTCATGGTACCTTGCAGAAGTTGCATTGTGAATCATGCGGGCGCCAGTACGGTAGTGAGAAGTATGTGAAAGAGGCATTTTACTGTGAGGAATGTAATGGTGTGTTACGGCCTTCGATTGTTTTATTCGGGGAAAGTCTACCAGTCGATGACTTTGAATTTGCACTACAGGAAACAGAAAAAGCAGATTTGTTCATTGTGCTTGGCTCTTCCCTCACCGTTACGCCGGCGAACCAGTTTCCAATGCTTGCGAAAGAAAATGGTGCGAGATTGGTCATTGTTAATGCAGAAGATACCCCGCTTGATCGGTCCGCCGATTTGATTATTCAAGATAAGAAAATTGGTGAGCTTTTGCAAGAACTGGATGAGAATCTATAAGAAAAAATAAAACAGACGTGGTAGCTCCCTCTCCTTATGAGGGTAGATACCACGTCTTTCATTTCTATTTTCCGGTTTTTCTCGCCCTCTTCTACTAGCTAGACACCTTTAAATGCTTTTCTATAAACATCAGCCAGTTCTGTGACGAGAGGTAACTTCGGATTTGCTGTTGTACATTGATCTTCAAAAGCTTTATCAGCTAAATGATCCACTTTTGCTTCAAATTCTTTCTGGGTGACCCCATTTTCTTCAATACTCATCGGGATATCCAATTCTTTTGCCAGTTTAATAATGGCTTGTACCAGATTTTCCACCCCTTCTTCGGTGGTAGCAGCTTGTAAGCCAATCGCTTTGGCAATCTCCGCATAACGCTTATCTGCAATAAAATGTTCATATTTAGGGAATGAGACAAATTTCGTCGGCTTCGTTGCATTATATCGAATGACATGAGGTAACAAAATAGTATTAGCACGGCCATGAGCAATGTTAAATTCACCGCCCAGTTTATGTGCCAAACTATGGTTTATCCCTAAGAACGCATTGGTAAATGCCATTCCCGCAATGGTCGAGGCATTATGCACCTTTTCACGGGCCTTCTCATTTGATCCATCATGATAGGCTTGCGGTAAATATTCAAAGATAAGCTGAATAGCCTTGATTGCCAACCCATCTGTAAAGTCGTTAGCCATATTGGATACATAAGCTTCAATCGCATGGGTTAAGACGTCCATTCCGGTGTCAGCTGTAACTGTTTTCGGTACACTCATTACAAATTGCGGGTCAATGATTGCTACATCCGGTGTCAGCTCATAGTCAGCCAGCGGATACTTTATATTATTCTCTTTATCTGTGATGACTGAAAAAGATGTGACTTCGGCTCCAGTCCCAGAGGTTGTTGGAATCCCGACAAATTGCGCCCGTTTTCCGAGTTGCGGGTATTTATAAGCACGTTTACGGATATCCATGAATTTCTGTTTCAAACCGTTAAAGTCTGTTTCAGGATATTCATAGAATAGCCACATCGATTTAGCGGCGTCCATGGGTGAACCACCACCAAGAGCAATAATGACATCCGGCTCAAATTCTCTCATCTCCGCCGCACCCCGCATGACGGTTTCTTTAGAAGGATCAGGCTCAACGTCTGAAATAATTCTACAATGGACATAATCTGGACGTTTTCTTAAGTAATATAAGACCTTATCAACGTATCCCAATTTGACCATCATCGGATCCGTTACAATGATAGCCCTTGAGATATTCGGCATCTTCTCAAGATATTGAACGGCATTTTTTTCAAAATATATTTTTGGTGGAACTTTAAACCATTGCATATTAACACTTCTTTTCGCCAATTTTTTGACGTTATATAAATGAACAGAGCTCACATTGCTAGACACAGAATTTCCGCCGTATGAACCGCACCCAAGGGTCAGTGACGGGGTATACGCATTATATATATCGCCAATTGCCCCTTGAGATGATGGCTGATTAACAATCAAGCGTCCAGCTTTCATCCGCTGACTGAATTCATCGATGACCTTCTGATCTTCAGAATGGATCACAGCAGAGTGACCAAGTCCACCAAATTCAAGCATTTCCTCACACCGTCTGAGTCCCATTTCTGTATTGTTTGCTTTATAACAGGCAAGCACGGGACTGAGCTTTTCCCGTGACAGTGGATAATCGGGACCCACTCCGGTTAATTCAGCGACCAATATCTTTGTGTTTTCCGGAACAGTGACTCCTGCCATTTTCGCAATAGTAGCTGCACTCATTCCAACTATCGCCGGATTAACAGAAGCCGTATTTTCATCAATGACCAGTTTTTCGACTTTTACCTTTTCTGTGGCATTTAAAAAGTAACAGTTCTGAGCAATCATCTCTTGTTTCACTTTTTCATAGATTGGCTCATCGATAATTACAGCTTGTTCGGAAGCACAAATCATGCCATTATCAAAAGTTTTAGATAAAATGAGATCATTGACTGCTCGTTTGATATACGCTGTTTTTTCTATATAACAAGGGACGTTACCTGGTCCGACACCTAGGGCTGGTTTTCCGGAACTGTAAGCGGATTTCACCATACCAGATCCACCTGTGGCTAAAATGAGCGCGATGCCCTCATGTTTCATGAGTGCTTGCGTTTTTTCCACAGCCGGTTGGTCAATCCACTGAATGCAGTGTTCAGGTGCACCGGCTTTCACAGCAGCTTCATATAGGACTTGGGCTGCCTTAGCACTTGATTTTTGTGCCCCAGGGTGAAAAGCAAAGATAATCGGATTACCCGTTTTAATAGAGATAATGGATTTAAACATTGTCGTAGAAGTCGGATTCGTGATAGGAGTAATTCCAGCAATGACTCCAATAGGTTCCGCAATTTCAACGATACCTTCCATTTCATTTTCATTCATGACCCCTATTGTCCGTTCATATTTAATGTTGTGGTAAATATATTCCGTCGAAAACATGTTTTTAATAATTTTGTCCTCGTAAACACCGCGTTTTGTTTCTTCTATAGCTAACTTGGCCAATTCCATATGTTTGTCCAAGCCCGCTAAAGCCATTTCTTTAATAATGTTGTTAATTTGGGCTTGATCCAGCATTTTCATTTCCTTTAATGCCTTATTCCCATTAACGACCAGGGTATCAATGCTCTCACCCGCTGATTTAACTTGTTTCTTTTCAAGTGTTTTTGTAGTCATGGTAAATCCTCCTCATCTTATATTGTGAAACATTGAGCATGTTGTTTTAAAAAAATATAGCCTATTGCTATCCAACTAAATATCATGTGAGGCTGAGAAAATAATGTCTGTTAATTAACCGTTAAACTCACCTCGCTTCTTTGTGAACCGTTGATCATATTATTGCGTAATAAGATTTCTATCTCTTTCAAATTGATCATACCACCTGTAAACGCTTCCTGTTTCGGCAGATTATGACAAATCGGTGAAGTTATTCTATACTATATTCAATGCACATATTTTTTTAACAAAACTCTCTTTTTTCACTGTATACTCATTTATACCTTCCTGTTTATGCCTTACAAAGGATTTCTTTATATGGCTCTAGCCTTGTTTCCTTTACAATATCTTTTTTAACTCTGAGAAACTCTTCTGTCCATTCGTGATTATGAGGTACCAGTCTAACTTCATTTCTTTTTAAACCTAATCTCATTAAGATATTCTCCCTTCTCCTAATCCATAAATAGAAACTCCCGCGGGATTCTTCGGTGCTGAATTCCAAGTTACTCACATCTTCCATGGTTTTCGCCGATAATCTCAGGCTCAACTTCTCTTTATCCTCAACAAGGGGTGTAATTGACAAGGCGGCAGGATTCACTTTATCCCGGTGTAACCGTCCGTAAAACTCCCACCTCAAAGCTTTAGGTCATTCAAGAAAGTTTCAACAGCTAGCAACTAACGGCTTGCTGGGCGCGCGAATATATAAAAAGAGGTGGGGACAGCTTATATCCTCACCTCTTTTAATCTTTATGCCATCCACTTAGGTGGTGTATTTTTATCCCAGTAAATTTCACCGAGGTTGTGATGCTCTCTGAAGTCATCGTTTTGAAGATGATAGTGGAAGTTGAAATAGTAACCTTCTAATGGTCGATTGTCACGACGGACGTGGAACTGGACGACATCTTCTTCCGTACGATAATCGGTTACGTGAAAGATTCGCTCACCGTAGCCCTTTGCTGGTTGTTCCGTAATTCCATAATAACGAACCGCCTCATCCCCTGCTTCAGCAGCTAACTCTTCCAGTACAGACTCCATTTTCGGCAAAATTACCGCAGAAAACTCATCCTCCACTTGTTCAGCAATACGCGGACCAAATTTCAGCATGCTTTGAATTTTCGCCTGTTCTTGTAACTCCCGTAAATAATCCGGTTCTGTTTCGACTTCAAGCATTGTTTCATAGCTTTCGAACGTCGCTTCACTTGCCCGGACTTCAGTCGCTTGATCGAATTCTGCTTTTGAGGAGAAAGTATCTTTATTATCTTCTGCTTCAATTTCCAATAACGAAGTCGGCGTGTACATTCCGAGTGTTGCAATCGCAATCAATGCAACGAGCGCTTTTTTCATCCACAACTTCATGGCCATCACTTCCCAATCATTTCCTTACTATAAGTTTAACATGTTATGGGCAGATGTCTATTGGGAAAATGGTTTATTTCGTTAACTTTCTATTAATTTTCTGGGACAAAGGCGTAAGCGTCCGTTTAGCAACATACAAACTGGAGCACTCCGGAATGAGATAAAGGAAACACAACGAACGCAGTGAGTTGATGTTGACTTATCGATTGGAGGAGTGTGAAGTTTGATAGTTGCTGGGCGCTGGAGCCGGACGTGGCTAGCCCTGGATACCTAAGTTATCACAGCATTTTTATTTTATAGTTTCCTATTCTGGGACAAATGCTCTGACCCTCTGTCCCTACACATTCTCACTTTTTGGGCATAGGATATTGGAGCGAAATGTAAGAGGGGGAGTTTTTGTGATTATTCACGTTGTGGAGCCGGGGGATAATTTGTATGGGTTACATGAACGATATGGGGTAAGTATGACGGAGTTATTGCGGGTGAACGATTTGCCGGATCCGGAACGGCTTGTTGTTGGTCTGGCGTTACTTATTCCGATTAAGGGAACGTGGCATACGGTAAAGGCTGGAGAAAGCTTGTGGAGTATTGCTGCTAATTTTGGATTGGCTTTAAATCAAGTATTACAGGCAAACCCCGGGGTCAATCCCGAGGCGCTCATGCCAGGACAAAGAATATTTATTCCGCTTGCACGTCACAATGTAGCGCCTGGCGAGACACTTGCAAGCATTGCGAATCAGTACGGAGTATCGGTCTATGCACTCGCTCAGGAGAACGCCCTTACGATAACCGAGCCTATCTTTACTGGGCAAACGCTCTTTATTCCACGGGGGAAACCAATTATTGATGTCAATGCATATTCCTACCAGCAAGATGCAGCAGGTGCCCAGTCAATCCGTGAAGTTGGGGAACTGCTGACATTTGCGAGCCCGTTTGCCTATCAGGTTCAAGCGGACGGAAGCTTGGAGCCTTTTCCAGATGAACAGATGATTGCCGCAAGTTATGAAGAGAATGTTTTGCCAATGATGTCGATCTTAAATTTCACTTCAGAAGAAACCGGTTCATCGCTCACCCATACGATTCTGACGAGTAACCAGCTAATGGATACGTTATTGACAAACATCCTCAATGTAATGAACGAAAAAGGCTATCGAGGGTTAAATATTGATTTTGAAAATGTATTACCCGAAGATCGGGAGCGTTTCAATAACTTTATACAATTGGCCGTCAACCGCCTCCATCCTGAAGGGTATTTCGTTTCGACTGCGGTAGCCCCGAAAACAAGCGCTGACCAACCTGGATTATTGTATGAAGCCCATGATTATGCAGCCCATGGAAGAATTGCCGATTTCGTTATCTTAATGACATATGAATGGGGATACCGGCTCGGTCCGCCTCAAGCGATTTCACCACTAAACCAGATGCGGCGGGTTGTAGAATATGCCCTAACCGAAATGCCCGCAGAGAAAATATTCCTTGGTTTCCAGATTTACGCGCGGGACTGGAAGTTGCCTCATGTTCAAGGTCAAGCCGCCCAAACATTCAGCCCTCAAAGGGCAGTGGAACTCGCTACCAAGTATAATGCAGAAATTCATTTTGATAGAGTTGCCGCTTCTCCGTTCTTTCGCTACACGGATGAAGAAGGTGTAGATCATGAAGTATGGTTTGAAGATGCGAGAAGTGCTCAAGCCAAGTTTGATTTGGCAAAAGAGTTCAATCTTGGCGGGATCAGTTATTGGGCACTCGGCTACCCTTTCCCACAAAACTGGGAATTGCTGCGGGATAACTTTACGGTGAGGAAGAGAATCTGAAAGCGCAAAGGCGGATTCGCGGGCGCCTGGGACTGCGATTACTCGTCCTACCAAAAGATCTTCTAGTTACTCGTCGTATTGCAAGCTTTCTGGGTGGAGAAACTCTCCTCGCAAAGCTGCAAGAAGATTACCCTTAGGAGCTTACTCAAGAAGGAATTAAATTAGGCAATGCTTGAGCGCAGAGCGGACGTGGCTAGCCCAGGATACCTAAGTTATTACAGCATTTTAATTTATAGTTTCTTATCCAACGAGGAAAGGACAGCTTGATGGGCTGTCCTTAGTCATTTCCGTTATAATTTTCCGTTCGGTTGATGAATTCTTCGGCAGCACTGTAGCCTTGTTGTTTTAGATACCAGCTGTTTGCTGCTGCTTCAATTAAGCCTGCAACATCTCTTCCCGGCTGGAGCTGGATTTTAATATGAGGAATTTCAACTCCCATATAATTCGTATATTCTGTCTTTAATTCAAGATCATTGTTCAGCTCATTAGCTCCCCATTTGGTAAGCTCAATATCAAGGGCAATCCTCGTTTCTTCCTGGAACGCTTTCCTTCCGTAAACACGGACGATATTTAACAGTCCTACACTTCTTAGAGCAAGGAATTCTTTATTCATCTCATTATGTGTTCCAAGAATCGTCCGGTGACTGAGTTTTCTCAGCACGACAATATCATCAGCAACAAGACGATGCCCGCGCCCAATGAGCGTATAAGCGGTTTCACTTTTTCCGATTCCCGATTCACCGCGCAGAAGAATTCCAATACCGAACACATTCAGGCAAACGCCCGGTACAGCAATCTCCTCCGCAAGTGCTCTACCTAAATAAGCGTCCAATTTAGAAATGAACTCATACGTAGAATCATTCGTCCGAAGCAATGGAATTCGCTCCTGGTTGCAGTACTGTTCAAGATAGGTCAATTCTTCCTGCCCCCGCGTCACAATAAAGCAAGGAGGATGATAATTGACAATGTTGCCGATTCTTTGTTTCCTTTCTTCCACACTAAGCGATTTCAAGTAATTTATTTCCGTTAGTCCGAGAACTTGCACGCGTTCCGTTGGGAAAAAATCAAAATAACCGATAAACTCGAGGCCAGGCCGGTGCGATTTATTCTTCGATACCTTTCTGTCGAGACTATCTTCTCCTGCGAGAATTTCCAAGGATAATTCTTTCGCAATTCGTTCTACACTAATCGTTTTCACTTTTCCACCTAATTTCTCCTTTTCATGTGAGTATCCGTTTCAGCGATAATGGTATCTATTATACAATATATTACCACATATATTAAGGAAACATGGAAATTTAACAAAAATAATAAAAGCCAGATCGGAAGTCCGAAAATCTGGCTTTAAACTCATTGGGTCAAATCTATCTTTTTACTTGTATAGTACATAATGAATCCGCCAATTGTCATGGAGAGTAACTCACCAATAGCAACCGTAAGATAAGACCACCAAAATGGCAGATCGAATATTAAATAAAGTTGCACAGCGACACTAAACATCGATAACGTAGCGATAAAAGCTGTGACAATAAATTTAGCTTTTACATTTTTTATATTCTTGGTCACTGCCCTAGCGACAAGCAAAACTGCAAGGGTCGCGAGTCCGCCAATTGGCACATCGATAAACCACATCGGTGACATGAAGTTTGCAATTACAACTCCCAAGAAAACTGCAACGACATATCGTTTGTGAAATAATGCCAAGTAATTGAACATTTCGGATAAGCGGAGCTGGATTGGCCCAAAGCTAATGACAGATAAAATGAGGGTGACCGCCATATATAATGCGGCAACTAAGGAAATTTTCACTATACTCCTTGTAGAAGTCAGTGACTCTTCGTGTGCTATAGAACTATTCATTTGATAAACTCCTTTGTAAAATAGCAAATTGCTATTTTAGTAATAATTATGGCCAAAGGATCGGACAAGTGCCCTACAAAGTGCCATAATACAAGCAAAAAAGCTTGCCAGATGAGTATAACAAAAAACCCTTCTTTTGCATAGAAGGATTTTTGTGGAAAATAGTTATGATACGCTATTTAACAGTCCAACCGCCATCGACTGGAATGACAGCACCATGAATATAACCTGCCGCGCTGCTAGCAAGATATAAAGTAAGGTTCGCAACCTCTTCTGGTTCAGCCCAGCGCCCAGCCGGCGTCTCTTCTGCTACCCAGCTTGCCATCTCGCCTCCATTTACGAAGTCCTTAGCATTCATTGGAGTCCGGATCGCCCCAGGCGCGATCGCGTTTACCCGGATTCCTTTTCTGCTGAAATCATAGGCAAGTTGCTTCGTATAGCCAACAATTGCATGCTTTGAAGCTGTATACGCTGCTCCTCCGCCTCCCGCGACAAGCCCGGCAATCGATGCAGTATTCACAATAACCCCTTGTTCCCATTTCAACATATGGGGAAGGATATAATTCGTAACGTGGTAGATTCCTTTTACGTTTGTATTAAATACGTCATCCCATAATTCCTCTGTCGTATCGAGCGTCGTTTTGTAATCATCGAGGATGCCTGCTGTATTCACCAGAATATCAATTCGGACATATTCCCTTAACGCTTGATGGACAGCTTCTGCGACTTCTGACTTTTCCGCGACATTCGCACACCAGAACGCAAATGTCTCCGGATATGCCTGTTTTAATACCTGCAGGCCGGTTTCATTCTGATCCACCCCAAAAACAGAAGCGCCTTGCTTTAAGAAGGCTTCTGCCTGTGCATATCCAATACCCGAAGCTGCACCTGTAATAAAAACCGTCTTCCCGTCATACTCTGAAAAATTCAAGCATCATCATCCTTTTAACATTTTTTATATTAAAAAAGAGCCCATTAAAAAAGGCTCGTCTTTATTTGACTACTTCCCAATCTTCCGCAAGCAGGTCACAAACAGTCGGAGTGAACATTGTATACCCTTCACCCTCGACATTTATTAATAAATATGGATTCAGTTTTTCACCATCGATTGTACTTTCACCAACAAGTTTGACATATAATTCAGCACCCGGCCAATCGGAACGGATTATCTTTTCACCTGCACGAAGACGTGGCAAAACCTCTTCAAATTTCATTGCGAAACCACCCTTTCTTTATATATAAAAGTATAGAGGATACATGAATTGATTTCAAATTTACCGGGACACGGGGTCAGAGCATTTGTCCCACTGCTCAAAAAAACACCCACATACTTGCGGGTGTTTCTCAAATTATTTATTATACACTTGCCAGCAATTCGGGTTCTTTCGTTTCGTTTAACTCAAGTGCCTTAGAGGTTGATTCTTTGATTTCACGCAGTAATTCCGGATTTTCACGTAATTTCATTCCATAGGATGGAACCATTTCTTTAATTTTCGGTTCCCATTCTTCCATCCGTTCCGGGAAACAGCGATTCAAGATATCCAACATAACCTGTACGGCAGTGGATGCACCTGGTGAAGCACCGAGTAATGCAGCAACTGTTCCGTCCGCACCTGTAATTACCTCGGTACCAAACTGTAATGTTCCTTTTCCGCCGTGATCCGTATCTTTAATGACTTGGACACGCTGTCCAGCAACAATCAAGTCCCAGTCCTCACTCTTCGCATTCGGAATGAATTCACGAAGTTCTTTCATCCGCTGTTCTTTTGATTGCAGCACTTGTGTCACTAAATATTTCGTAAGCGGCAACTCCTTCGCTCCTGCTGCAAGCATCGTAAATACGTTGCTCGGTTTTACCGAAGTAATTAAGTCCATATTGGAACCCGTCTTCAAGAACTTTGGTGAAAATCCGGCATACGGACCGAATAATAATTGCTTCTCATTATTGATATAGCGTGTATCCAAATGCGGTACGGACATTGGTGGTGCACCGACCTTCGCTTTACCGTACACTTTCGCATTATGCTGTTCCACGATTTCTGGATTATTACATACCATGAAGATTCCGCTAACCGGGAACCCGCCGATATGCTTGCTCTCTGGAATGCCTGTTTTTTGTAAAAGATGCAAGCTACCACCGCCACCGCCAATAAAGACGAATTTCGCAAAATGGCTTTCCGTCTTACCAGTTTCCAAGTTTTTCACTTTGACTTCCCAGCCTCCCCGTTTTTGCTTCAGATCTTCCACTTCATGATTGTACTGGATATCTGCTCCAGTCTCGTCTAGATGTTCAAATAACTTCCGAGTTAAAGCGCCAAAGTTCACATCTGTTCCACTATCAATCTTCGTCGCGGCAATCCCATCTTCAAGTACGCGGTCATTCATCATAAGCGGCAGCCATTCCGCTAATGTTGCAGGGTTCTCCGTGTATTTAATATCTTCAAACAAAGGATTTTCCTTCATCAATTCATAACGTTTCTTTAAAAATTCGACATTCTTTTCACCTTGGACTAAGCTAATGTGCGGCAACGCTCTAATAAACTTCTCCGGATCCTGCAATAAGCCTTTCTTTACAAGATAGGACCAGAACTGCAAGGAAACTTGGAACTGCTCATTCACATTATTTGCCTTTGTTACATCGATTGTGCCATCTGGATTTTCAGTCGTATAGTTTAACTCACATAATGCGGCATGCCCTGTACCAGCATTATTTAATTCATGTGAACTCTCTTCCCCTGCTTTCTCAAGCTTCTCAAACACTGTAATGTTCCACTCCGGCGCCAATTCATGCAATAGCGTACCAAGCGTTGCACTCATAATTCCAGCACCGATTAAAATAACATCTGTGTTCTCCCTTTTATTCATACTATCCTCTTCCTTATCTGTATATTTTGAACAACGGCGCAAGCACCCTTACAGGCTAAGTACGCGATTCGTTACGCGGACGCCTGTACCAGCGTATCCAGTAGTCGCAGCAACGTACAAACTGTTCCTTCCAGAACGGAAGGTAGTTCGGTGTTGCCCCACTGAATGAGTTTCACTTTATAGTTTCCTTTGCTCCTCCAAAAAATGAAAGTGCTTCCACAAATTCAATTGACTTAAGAACCCAATAGATTCTGCCCATAGATAAATTCATATAGTTGTAACACTATTATTTTAGCATATTCCCTAAATCTGCTCCAGCATTCCGCATGAAAACAGTTTTTTATGATTAAATGAGGAGCAATAACGGATAAGTTATCCATTATTCGTCTTAAAAGCTTGTCAAGCTACTGACAAGTGATAAGAAAAATTGTACAATGGAATATGAATTGTTCATGATATTCAACATAACGGTATGTTAAATATAGAATGGAAAGGGATGCGGGAATGGAAGTACGTGTGGAGAAAGATTTTTTAGGTGAAGTAGAGATACCTGACACCGCCTATTATGGTGTACAAAGCGTGAGGGCAAGGGATAATTTCCCCATCACAGGCTACAAGACGGATGTGACACTTATCCGGGCAATTGGTTTTGTTAAAAAAGCTGCTGCGATGACGAATGCCGAGCTCGGTCAACTGGATAAGCAGCTCGCTGAAGCAATTGTAACAGCTTCGGAGGAAATAATTAGCGGGAAATTTGATGACCAATTTATCGTCGACCCAATTCAAGGTGGAGCGGGAACTTCCTTCAATATGAATGCAAATGAAATTATCGCGAACCGAGCACTCGAATTATTAGGCGAAAAGAAAGGCAACTACAGTATTATTAGCCCGAACTCGCATGTCAATATGGCACAATCAACAAATGATGTTTTCCCAACTTCAGTAAATATAGCACTTATCGAACGCCTACATCATCTCGTTGATAAAATTGCCAAGCTTGTCGATGCCTTAAAGTCAAAATCTGAGGAATTCGATAATGTCATTAAAATGGGAAGAACCCATCTGCAGGATGCTGTTCCAATCCGTCTTGGCCAAGAATTCATTGGCTACCATTCTGTTATTGATCGTGACCTAGAGCGAATCAGTAAATCAATCAAAGGCTTACGCTCCATCAACCTCGGTGGAACATCTGTTGGAACTGGACTCAACGCCCTGCCGGAATACACGGAGAAAGCTGTTGACTACTTAGCAGAACTCACAGGCTTTGAACTGAAAAGCAGTGAGAGCCTGATTGATGCTACTCAGAATACAGATGTCTATACCGAAGTGTCTGGCATGCTGAAAATCCATGCATTAAATATATCGAAAGTCGCTAATGACTTACGCCTGATGAGTTCCGGTCCGACTGCAGGACTTGGAGAAATCAATCTTCCGGCACGTCAAAGCGGCTCTTCCATCATGCCAGGTAAAGTAAATCCGGTTATTTGTGAAGTAATTAGCCAAGTCGCTTATCAAGTTGTTGGGAATGACGCAACAATTGGAATGGCAGCAGAAAACGGACAGCTTGAATTGAACGTAATGAAGCCGGTCCTTGTATTCAACCTTCTCGAATCCATTTCTATTTTAGAAAATGGAATTCAGATCTTTAAAGAATATGCTATTGAAGGAATGACTGCGAATATCGAACATTGCCGGAATATGGTCGAACGCAGTATTTCTCTCGTAACCGCGATTAATCCATATGTTGGTTATGAAAAAGCAACTGAAGTCGCCCGGATTGCAATTGAGACAAATCGTCCGATCCGTGAAATCTGTATTAAAAACGGAATTCTTACAGAAAAAGAAGTCGATACGATCCTCGACTTAAATAACTTAACTTCCCCTGGAATTGCTGGGAGAGATAAAGTATATGCAGGGAAATAAGTAATTAAAAACGGTCGGTTCAGGAACTATTCCTAACCGACCATTTATTTTGCCGTTCAAAATAATATTGCAGTACATAGGTAGCCCGCTTGCATTGGGGGTGTGCTTCGATATTTTTCAGTAATCCTTTAATAACCGCTTGATGCAATGAGGGATTCACCAGCTCGTTTTTTAACATAAGAATGGATTCTTTTTCCACAGATTCTTCCAGCAAAGCAATCGTCTCATCAAGAATCGCGTAAACCCTCTCCTTTGTAATCGATGTTCCCTGTGACCCTTTTAGCATAATGTAGGCATCTTCTGTAATTGCCGGTTGGCTCGTATGTTTAGCCAAAATATGCGTCTTTTCTACAAGTGATTCAGCGAGCTGTTTTGCGTCAAAGGGCAGATCTGTAAGTAGCAATATTTCCATATAACTCTTCATGAGGCCAAGAATCGTATAGACAAGGTCATATTTGTTCTCCAACACTTTTTCTCCATACACCTTTTCAAGCATCGTTAAAATCAATTCTTGCATCCGTTCATTATAGCCACTGATTTGCGTAATAAATTCCTCATCCAAAAAGTGAACTTGCTCTTTCATAAAGATTTTTGCGAATCCCGATTGCTTCAAAAAACGTTCAAAGTGATATTCATAAAAATTATAGAGTAGTTGATCGGAAGCGCCTTCACTGACCACTTGGTCAACACCGGTAATAAACTCCCGTAAAAATTTATGAATTAAGGCCATAATCAGTTCATCCTTCGATTTGAATGAAAGATAAAAGGCTCCTTTTGATATACCAGAACGTTCCGTGATTTCTTGGACAGATGTTGCACGGAACCCTTGCTCAGCAAAAAGCTCCATTGCTTTTTCCATAATTAACTTTCTTTTTTCCATTTTTATCGTCCTGCTTTCCGCTATTTCTATTGACTTCTGACCTGCTGGTCATTTATTATAGAAAAATGAGTTTAAAATGTCAACAAAGGGACGGTGCAAATGAAAAGTATAGCTAATTTCGTTATGAAGAACAAACTTGCGGTATGGTTACTCACCATTATCGTAACTGCTAGTGGTATTTATGCCGGGACTCAGATGAAAACAGAGTCCATTCCAGATATATCCATTCCTTATTTAATGGTGATGGATGTTTATCCAGGGGCAACCGCGGAACAGGTGATGGAGGATATATCCATCCCGCTTGAACGAGCGGTTGAAGACCTGGAAGATGTAAAAAATGTTTACTCTGACTCCTCTTCCAGCCTTTCCAGTATTCAAATTGAATATGAATATGGAGTTGATATGGCGGAGAAACGTCGTGAATTGCAGGACGCAATTGAAGGCGTCAACCTGCCAGAAGATGCCCAAGAACCGACGATTACAGCAATTAGTCTTGATATGATGCCGGTTCTTGCATTAAGCATCAGTAGTACAGAAGAAGACATTGTCGAGCTTACATCAACTGTAGATGAAGTCATTCTGCCAAAAATTGAAAAGTTGGACGGAGTAGCCTCTGCTACAATGGCCGGTCATCATGTAGAAGAAGTACAGCTTACATTCGATGAAGCCGCCATGGAAGAACTCGAGCTCGATGAAGAAACGGTAAGAGATATGATCCAGGCAAGTGACATGGCCGTTTCCCTCGGTCTGTTTGAGTTTACAGAAGGAGAAGAAGCTGTTGCCGTTGACGGGAAATTCACGACGGCGGAAGAACTGGAAGAGATGGTTATTCCAGTCACACCATCAGAAGAAAATCCTGTACCATTTGTAGAACTTGCTGATATTGCAGAAATCGAAACAGTCGGTAAGGTCGAGTCCATCTCCCGTACAAACGGAGAAGATGCGATTGGGATTCAAATTGTTAAAGGCCAGCAAGCAAACACAGTTGATGTTGTTAATGCGGTCAAGGATTTAATGGAAGAAGAACAGGATCGATTGGACGGACTTGTTGTAGATGTTTCGCTTGACCAAGGAGAACCAATTGAAGATTCCGTTAGCACAATGGTGGAAAAAGCACTATTCGGTGGAATAATTGCTGTTATGATTATCCTGCTTTTCTTACGGGATATTAAATCCACAATTATTTCCATCATTTCCATTCCAGTTTCTATTTTCACGGCTTTCCTGATCTTGAACTGGCTGGATATTACAATGAATATTATGACCCTCGGTGCGGTAACGGTTGCCATCGGACGGGTTATTGACGACTCGATAGTTGTTGTTGAGAATATTTATCGACGACTTCACTTGAAAGACGAACAACTTAGAGGGCGTGCATTAATCCGTGAAGCAACCATTGAGATGTTTAAACCTATCCTTTCGTCCACTTTAGTGACGATTGCGGTATTTGCCCCAATGGTCTTTATCGGTGGTATGGTTGGCGAACTATTCATGCCGTTTGCTTTAACGATGTCTCTAGCATTGCTCGCATCCTTACTTGTCGCAATTACAATTGTTCCGGCGTTATCCCATACATTGTTCAAGAAGAAATTATATGGTGACCGGACTGAAGTGAAACATAAAAAACAAGGAAAAATAACACAGGGATATAAGAAGTTCCTGAACTGGACATTAAATCATAAATTCATTACATCCTTTCTTGCAATTGCCCTACTCGTTGGAAGCTTATTCTTAACACCATTGATTGGCTTCAGTTTCCTAGGCAGTGATGAGGAAAAAGTGATGTATATCACCTATTCACCAGAACCAGGTGAGTTAATGGATGATACACTTGAAAATGTGGCAGAAGTAGAAGATAAGCTAATTGCCCGGGATGATACAGAAATTGTCCAGCTTTCCATTAATGATTCCACATCTCCTGAATCAGCGATGATGGGTACTGGTGGCGGCGGAGCACTAATCTTCGTTACGTTCGATGAGGATATGGAAAACTTCCCTGAAGTACGAGATGAAATTAAAGATTATATTACGGAAATCGGCCACTCTGGAGAATGGATCAGCCAGGACTTCTCTATGGATATAGGCTCGAATGAGCTAAGCTATACATTCTACAGTGAAAATCGAAATGATTTAAATGAAGCTGTTCGGATGGTTGAAGAAGTTATGACTGAAAATGAGCGCTTGGAAGATGTAACGTCGACTGCAGAAGGTGCATACGTCGAGCATATCTTGAAAGTTGATCAAGCGGATCTCCTGCAATATGGTTTAACAACAGGACAAATCGTCGGTATACTAAGCAATTCCTCTACAGAAGATGTACTGACAACGGTAGAAAAAGATGGTGAAACTCTTGACGTTATCGTTCAGCAAGAAGCAGAAACAGAAGCAACTTCAATTGATGAATTACTTGAATTAGAAGTACCTGTACCTGCTCAGCCAGGAACCGTACTTCCGTTATCTGAATTAGTATCTGTGGAAGAGGATTCAACGGTTGCTACATTGTCCAGAAGTAATAACCAATACTATGCGACCGTATCGGGAACGATTCTAGATCAAGATATTTCACAAGCAACTTCAGAGCTTGATGAGGCAATTGAAGATCTTGAACTACCTCGAGGTGTGGAAGTAGGCATTGCCGGGGTTGCAGCTGATATGGAAGAAACATTTGAAAAGCTTGGTGTTGCGATGCTTGCCGCAATTGCGATTGTTTACTTCATCCTAGTTGTTACCTTTAGTGAAGGAATTGCCCCATTCGCAGTTCTATTCTCCCTTCCATTTGCAGTTATTGGATCTTTCATTGGTCTATACTTGACTGGTGACACCATTTCCGTAACGGTAATGATGGGACTCTTGATGCTAATTGGTATCATTGTCACGAACGCGATTGTGCTTGTCGACCGGATCATCCGGATGGAACGCAGCGGTATGTCGCTTCGTGAAGCGATTATCGAAGGTGGAGGCACACGTCTCCGTCCAATTCTGATGACAGCTATCGCGACAATCGGAGCCCTTATCCCACTTGCTGTTACAGGTGGCGGAGGACTTGTATCAAGAGACTTAGGTATCACCGTTATCGGTGGACTCGCAAGTTCGACACTCCTTACACTCATTATCGTACCAGTGGTATATGAAATGTTAAGTAAACTCTTTAAGAAAGACCGTAAAAATATTAGAGAAGATTAATCGAAAA